>BNUD01000004.1 GCA_025997095.1 Betaproteobacteria bacterium
AACCGTGAAAAACGCTTAAAAACAGCCTGGAATTCACCTTCCAGACCAGACAAGCCTTCCGACAGACTTTTTTCTTCGCCCCACGAAGGCGATAAGCGAAGGTGAGGATGGGAAAATCAACATCCTGTTAACCCGCCTTCAGTATTTATCAATCACCTCATTCCCGCAATACCCGATTGTTCCCCCAACCCCTGCCCAAACCTGCTGGCGGCGTCTGCGCCCAGATGTTTGGCGAAGCGTTCGGCAAGGGTTTCGCGCAGGGAATCATCGTCACATTCTGACCGCGACGGCTTTAATGGTGCCGTGCGTTGTCGTAAAACTTCTGAGCACGCTCCCGCCCGCCTCGAACAAGAGCGTGACCAGATTGCGTTCGGAATAGAGGCAGACCGGGCCTTTGATGCTGTAGCTCTTGGCAATTGCCGGAGCGAGTTCGGAAAAACGTTCTTCAATCGGCGCTTCGGCATCGGCATAACCCTCGCCTAACGCGGAGTGCAGACCGTAGGCGGAGAGGTACAGCTTGCCGCCAATCCGCAGACTCTTGATAACGCGGCGAAGCGCCTGACGTGCCTTGGGATAAGGCAGACGATAAATGCCGTGATGCCAGAAAACAAGGTCGAATGGCCCTTCCAGCGGGCTATTTTCCGGCGTTTCAAGCATCGGCGTGAAAGTGATGCGGTCAGCGTAACCGGCTGCCTTTGCCCGCTCACGCACCTCTGCTTCATGCTTTGCCACATCGACGGCCAGCACGCGCGCGCCCAAACCTGCCATCGTGACCGAGTGCTGCCCTTCGCCGCAGCGCAAATCCAGAACATAGGGTTCTTCGGCGTTGCGTGCCCGCATGACGATTTCGCGCTGGATCAACTGTTCCAGTTCATCGGAAACCTGCGGTATGGGATGGGCGTGTCCTGATGGTGTCATGATTATTCCTGTCTTGTTTGACGCAGTGTGGCGGGCATATTGAAAGTTTTGCCGCGCTGACAGCCTTGATTTTCGCACCATGCGGCGGCTGCTTTCAAGCTACACTCAATGTTTCCATTCAGGAAACGACCATGCTCGTCACTTTTACTTCCAGCGAAAGCGGCTCTTTCTTCATTTTCTCCGATACCGTCCGCCCCTTCCTCAAAGCCATCGGCAAGGAATGCACCGCCAGAGGCGTGATTACCCAAGCGGAAATGCGCCCCGCCGTCGTCGCCCTTGAACGCTACCTTGCCGCCCTCGCCGCCGCATCGGAACCCGACCCGGAAGCGGAAGAAAAAAACGAAGAACTCCCCGCCATGACCCGCCCCGTCAGCCCGACAAGTCGCGCCTGGCCGCTGATTGACATGCTGACGAGAAGCGCGCAGAGCAAAAAAGAGAGCCATATTGTCTGGGAAGCGGCGGGGGATTTTGAGGGGTAGGGCGGGAGAGGGGGGTTTTAGGTAGGGCGCGCTCTCCGAGCGCGCCGGACGTTAACATCCGGCGGTTTCTACGATCCCGCCCTACCTAAACCAAGTCCCCCCAAGGAATCAGGTTGCTGACAAAGTTGTACAAGTTTGCCGTTGCCGGGAGCGATGGCGTCCCGCCGGCGCTCCCGGCTCACCTTTCCCCAACCCCCAACCCCTTGAAAAACGTCTCCAGAATCGGGTTGCCGTAGGTTTCCAGCGCGAACATTTTCTGGTTTTTTGTCCAGTTGAAAATCAGTCCGTCGGTTAAGGCAACCAGACCGATGGTGGCTTGGTGCGGGCTGAGTTCGGTGTGGGTTTGCCCGATTTCTTTTGCGCGGCGAAAGGCTTGTTCGATGACTTCGACGTGATTTTCGCCTTCGTCCAGAAGCTGTTGGCGCAGGGTGGCGATGTCGCCGACGTATTCGCATTTGTGCCAGAGAATCTCGAACACCTTGCGAAAATTCACGTCGTGCGTGAGTTTGCCCAGAAACTCCGTCGTCACGGCGCGCAGGAATCCAATCGGGTCGCGGTTCAAAAATTCGGTGTATTCCTCGCCGTGCAGCATCAGGGGGCAGATGAGGCGTTTGATCATGGCGGAGAACAAATCCACCTTGTTCTCGAAGTGCCCATAGATTGCGCCGCGCGTCACGCCCGCATGACGCGCGATGTCATTTAACGAAGTGCGGGAAACGCCCTGGCTGCCGAACAACTCGACGGCGGTATCCAGGATGCAATTGCGCGTTGCCTGGGCGTCTTCCTTGGTCTTGCGCGCCATGATGCTTAATCGGCTTTTGCGCTGGATGTTGCCGCGTCATCCTGCGGCGTTTTTGCGTCATCTTCCTGCCAGCCGCCGCCCAGGGCCTTGAACAGGTCGACCGTGGCGAGCAGGCGGTTGCGGCGGGCGGCGAGGTATTGCAACTGCGCGCTGTTATAGGTGCGCTGGCTGTCCAGTACCTCCAGAAAGCCGGAATAGCCGACATCGTAACGGGCGTTCGAGAGTTTCAGGGCGTCGCCAGCGGCGGTGAGTTGAATCAGCAGATCGGCCTCCTCGCGGTCATACATTTGCAGCGAAATCAGCGCGTCGCGCACTTCGCGGAAGGCGTTTTGCACGGTTTTCCGGTAATTCGCCAGAGTTTCCCGTTGCCTTGCCGTTGCCTGATCCACGCGCGCGCCGGTGCGTCCGGCGTCGAAAATGGGCATGGCGAGTCCCGCGCCGAAAGACCAGATGGCGGCGGGGGCGCTGAACAGGTCGGCGAGTCTGGCGCTTTCGCTGCCTAAAAAACCCGTCAGCCCGATGCTGGGGAAATAGGCGCTCCGGGCGACGCCGATGCGGGCATTGGCGGCGACCAGGGTTTCTTCCGCCTGCCGCAAATCGGGGCGCGCGGCCAGCAGGTCGGAAGGCAGACCGACGGGGGGCAGGGGCGGCAAGGGCACGGCATTGTCCGCGAGGGGTTCGAGGCGGTTGCCCGGTTGCCCGACCAGAAGGGCGAGCAGGTTTTCCGTCAGCGCCCGCTGGCGCAGGCTCTCCGAGAGTTGCGCCGAAGTCGCCGCTTGCGCCGCCCTTGCCTGCGCGTATTCGAGGTCGGACGCCGCGCCGACATCCCGCCTGCCCAAAATAATGTCGCGGGTCTTGGTCTGGCTTTGCAGATTGCGGGTGGTGGCGAGCACTTCGACATCCTGCACGCGCAGATTCAGATAGGTGGCAACGACCTGGGCAATCAGGGATTGCCGCACGGTGTCATGCGAGAAGCGTCCCGCCAACGCTTCGGCGCGGGCGGCTTCGTTACTGCGGCGGACACGTCCCCACAGGTCAAGCTCGTAGTTGATGCCGAGCTGGGCGTAGCGGTCGTTCAAACGCATCGCTGGCGAACCCGTATCGAGCCTGCCGCTGGTGCGGGTGCGCGAGGCTCCGGCAGCAAGGTCTACGCCGGGAAAATAATCCGCGCCCGCTTCGCGCGCGGCGGCGGCGGCGGCTTCCATGCGGGCGACGGCGGCCTGCAAATCCTGATTGTTGGCGAGCGCCTGTTCGACGAGTTGATCCAGCGTCGCGTCGCCAAACAGCGTCCACCATTCGGCATTGATTTTTGCTTCTGCCGCGACGGGGATGTTGCCTTCCGCTCCATACTGTTCGGGCAGGGCGGTATCGGGGCGCGCGAAGTCGGGACCGATGGCGCAGCCGGAGAGCAGGGCGGTGATCGCAAAAACCAGAACAGGGGTTTTGAGCTTATGCATTTTCTTTATTCTCCTTGTCGTCGTCAGGCGTGGCATTGACATGATGCAGGTGCGAATGTTCGGGGTGACGTTTGCCGTGTTCCAGCCACTTGAAGAAGAGGGGAATGAACAGGGTGGCGATGAAGGTGGCGGCGATCATGCCGCCAAAGACGCCCGTCCCCATCGAACGCCGCGCCGCCGCGCCCGCGCCTGTGGATTTCACCAGCGGGAAGACGCCCAGCACGAAGGCGAGCGAGGTCATCACAATGGGGCGAAAGCGCAGACGGGCGGCTTCGATGGCGGCGTCAACCACGTTCATGCCTTCGTCGTATTTTTGCGCGGCGAATTCCACAATCAGAATGGCGTTTTTCGCCGCCAGCCCGATCAAGACCACGAGACCGATCTGAAAGTAGATGTCGTTGGGCATCGCCCGTATCCAGATGGCGATCAACGCGCCCATCAGCGCAAACGGAATGGCCATGATGACCGCCAGCGGCAGCGACCATTTTTCATACTGCGCGGCGAGAATCAGAAACACCATGATGACGGCAAAGCCGAAAGCGTGCAGCGAAGAACCGGCGCTTTTCTTTTCCTGATAGGCGGAACCCGTCCAGGCGAGCGTATAGCCTTCGGGCAACACTTCGGCGGCGGTTTGTTCCACAAGGCGGATGACCTGCTCGGAACTGATGCCGCCTTTGGCCTCCCCCATGACCTTGGTGGCGATGAAGCCGTTGTAGCGTTCCACCACTTCCGGGGCGGTGATGCGTTTGACGGAACTGAACGCGGAAACGGGAATCATCGCGCCCTTGTTGCTCTTGACATAGACCTTGCCCAGATCATCCGGCTTCATCCGGTATTCGGCTTCCGCCTGCAACTGCACGCGATAGACCTTGCTGCCCCGGTTGAAATCGTTGACGTAGAGCGACCCCATCGAGCCTTGCAGCGTGGTGTACACATCCGTGAGCGACAAGCCAAGGGAAATGGCCTTGGGTTCGTTCACCTCGATGAACAACTGCGGCACATTGGCGCGCATGGAAGTGGAGACACGGCAGGTGTCGCACTGGAATTCCGGGTGTTGTTGCAACGCGCCCATGAATTCCTGCACCACGTCGTTCAATTTCAACGGGTCGCCGTCGACGCGGTTCTGGATGAAGGCTTCAAACCCGCCGACGCTGCCCAGCCCCATGATGGCGGGAGGGCTGAAGACGAGCGCCATGCCGCCCGTGAGTTGTTGCCCCATGCCGGAGAATTTGCCAACCAGGGCGGTGGCGGATTTATCCTGCGATTTTCGTTCTTCCCAGGGTTGCAAGTCGATGAACATGGTGCCCTTGCTGCCGCCGATCATGTCGAACCCCGCCACCATGAGCGTGCGCTGAACGGCGGATTTGTCCGCCGTGACCTTCTCGCTCATCTCCTCGCCCAACGCGATGGTGCGTTTCAAGGTGGCGCCATCGGGCAGAATCAGGGCGGAAAACAACGCGCCCTGGTCTTCTTGCGGCACGAATCCGCTTGGACGTTCCCAGAAAAAGTAGCCTGTAATGCCGACGACAATGAGGCAAATGAGCGTACCGATGAAGGCATGATGCAAAATCCGGCGCACCGTGCCGGTGTAAGCGCCGGTAAATTTCTCAAACGCCCGGTTGAAGGGGATGAAAATTTTGTGTTCTTCATGCTTGCTTTTCAACAGCAGGGCGCAGAGCGCGGGCGAGAGGGTGAGCGCCACCACGCCGGAAAGCACCACCGAAACCGCCACGGTGACGGCAAACTGTTTGTAAAGCTGCCCGGCGATCCCGCCCAGAAAGGCGACCGGAATGAACACCGCGCAGAGCACCAGCACAATGGCGACCAGCGCGCTGGATACTTCGCGCATTGCTTCAACCGCCGCCGCGTAGGGCGACATTTTTTCTTCCCACATCAGACGCTCGACGTTTTCCAACACCACAATGGCGTCATCGACGACGATCCCGATGGCCAGCACCATCGCAAACAGGGTCAAGGTGTTGATGGAAAACCCGAACAGCCACAACCCGGCGAAGGTGCCAATCAGCGAAACCGGGACGGCAATCATCGGGATGATGGTCGCCCGCCAGCTTTGCAGAAAGATGTAGACCACCGCCAGCACGAGCAGCGCCGCTTCAAACAGGGTCGATTTCACTTCGCCGATGGAAGCGACGATGAATTTCGTGGTGTCAAACGGCACCACGTAATTCAGACCTTCCGGGAATTTTTCCTTCATTTCCAGCATCTTCTCTTCGACCAGTCTCGACACTTCCAGCGCGTTCGCGCCGGTTTGCAGGAAGATGCCCATGCCCACGGTGTCTTCCCCGTTGGTCTTGGTCTGCTGGCTGTAACTGTTGGCGCCCAGTTCGATGCGCGCCACGTCTTTCAGACGCAAAATGCCATCGGGGCCGCTGCCGCGAATGATGATGTCGCCGAATTCTTCGGCGGTCAGCAGCCGCCCTCTGGCGTTGACCGTATAAATCAGCATCTGGTCGGAAGACGCGGGTTCCTGCCCGATTTTGCCCGCCGCGTTCTGGCTGTTCTGCTCACGGATGGCATTGGCGATTTCCGATATGGAAATGCCCAGTTGCGCCATGCGATCCGGTTTCAACCAGATTCGCATCGAGTAATCCTGCGCGCCGAAGACCATCACGTCGCCCACGCCGGGCACGCGCTTTAATTCATCGACCAGATTAATGCTGGCGTAATTGGAGAGAAAGAGCCGTGAATGCCCCTGGTTGGAAGTCAGCGCAAACACTTTCAGAATGTCCGTCGAGCGTTTGTACACGACCACACCATTGCGCCGCACGTCTTCCGGCAGGCGCGGTTCGGCAATCTTGACGCGGTTATTCACATTCACCAGCGCCATGTTGGCATCCGCGCCCACATCGAAGGTGGCGGTAATGCTGATCTGACCGTCCGCCGTCGCCGACGAGTTGAAATAGGCGAGGTTGTCGACCCCGTTCAACTGCTCCTCAATCGGCGCGGCGACGGTGCGGGCGAGGGTTGAGGCGGACGCGCCCGGATAATTGGCGACCACCACGATGGTGGGCGGCGCAATTTGCGGATACTGCGCGACGGGCAATACCTGCGCGGCAACCAGCCCGGCGATGACGATGACGATGGAAATGACCGCCGAGAAAATCGGGCGGTCGATAAAGAATTTTGATGACATGTGCGAGCCTCTTAGTTTTGTGCGGGCTTTTGTTCAGAGACGGGCGCGGTGGCAGGCGTTTCACCTGCGGCAGGGGCGTCTGCCGGAGCCTGATGCGGCGTTTGCGGCGCGTGGGGCGCGACCGGGTTGCCGGGGCGGAGTTTCAGCAGGTTGTCAATAATCACGCGGTCGCCCGCTTGCAGTCCGCTCGTCACAATCCAGTTTGTGCCGTACCAGTCGCCGGTTTGTACCGGACGCGGCGCGATTTTGTCGTCTTTGTCCGCCAGCATCAGGATGTCGCCCTGATCTGTTTGCAGTACGGCGGTTTGCGGCACGAGATACACGCCTTGGCGTTCGCCCACAATCAGGCGCGCCCGCACGAACTGACCGGGCAGCAAAATGCCGTCAGGATTGGGGAATTCGGCGCGCATCTGCTGCGTGCCCAGCGTCGTGTCGATGGAAGACGCGAGAAAATTCAGCTTGCCCGGCAGCGGATATTTGGCGCCATCCGGCAAAATGAGTTCCACGCCGGTGATGACCTCCGGCGTCAGGCGTCCGCCCGGCAGTTTGGCGGTATCGCTCTCGCCCAGAGAGAAACGCGCCCAGATGGGGTCGTTTTGATAGACGGTGGTCAAGAGGCTATCCACACCCACCGTCACCAGATTCCCCACCGACTTCGCGGCGCGACCGGAAATGCCGTCGACCGGAGCGGCGACGGAAGTCCAGGAAAGATTCAGTTGCGCTTGCCGCAACGCCGCCTGCGCCATGTCGTTCATGCTCACCGCGTCGTCGTATTCGCGGCGGCTGACGCCGTTGATGTCCAGAAGCTTTTGCGCGCGCGCCATTTCGCGGGCGGTCTGGTCGGCGCGCGCCTTGGCTTCAGCGTGGGCAATTTCGTAAGGGGCGCGATCAATCAAAAAGAGGGGCTGCCCCTCCTTGACCCGTTCGCCTTCCCGGTAAAACTGTTTCATCAGAATGCCACCCACGCGCGCCCGAACTTCGGCTTCTTTCGCCCCTTCCGTCTGCGCCATGATTTCCAGAACCTGCGGCACGTTTTGCGGTTGCACGGTCAACACCGTCACCGGCAAAGCCTGCGGCGCCTGCTGTTGCGGCGCGCCAGACGGCGAACAGCCGGAAAACAGGACGCCGGACAGAACGCTGCCCAACAGCAAGGGCAGCAGTTTATGACGAAAAAAGACATTCTTTTTATTGACAGACATGGCTCAAAGCTCCGTGGAGGATGGATTTTTGGAGAAAGAAGGGGAGAAAGAAAAGGCTCGATTATAGATACATTCGTGTATGTATGTAAGTCCGGGTTTTGTTTTTTTGTGTAAATTGGCCTGCAAAATACATGGTAGGGTGTGACCTACGATGCCGCCCGCCTGGGAGCGATGGCGTCCCCGCTGGCGGGTTTGGCTCCGCGCGAAAAATCTTAAACCCGCCTTTGGTGCCGCCGGCGCTCCCAGGTAGGTTTGACATGGGAACCCCCGCCATGCCGCCACAGGCGACTACATTGCCCGCATTTGATTCCTGATTCCTGATACCTGCCCTCTGACCCCCCTGCCCCCCGAACACCTGCTACCATTCCGCCTTTCCCCACACACCGAACCGCCATGCACACCGTCCCCCCCAAGACCATTTACCTGCAAAACTACGCGCAACCCGACTGGCGTATTGAACACGTTGAGCTGGATGTGGATTTTCAGGCGGAGAAGGATGCAACCATTGCGCTGGTGGGCGCGCGCATCAGTTTCGTCCGCAACACGCCGCACGACGCGCCATTGCTGCTTGACGGTGAGGCGCTGGAGACGCTGGCGGTGGAAGTCGATGGCAAGGCGCATCCTTATGTCGTGGTCGCCGGAAAACTCACCCTCACCGATTTGCCGGAACGCTTCACGCTCGTCACAAAGGTACGCAACCATCCCGACGCCAACACCGCGCTCTCCGGTCTGTATCGTTCGCGTGACGGCTATTTCACCCAATGCGAGGCGGAAGGCTTTCGCCGCATCACCTGGTTTCCCGACCGTCCCGATGTCATGGCAACCTATCGCGTGACCCTGCACGCGGACAAGGCGCGGTTTCCGGTGTTGCTCGCCAATGGCAATCCGGTTGCCAGCGGGGATGAAGCCGATGGTCGCCATTTCGCCATCTGGGACGACCCGTTCAAAAAGCCCTGCTACCTGTTCGCGCTGGTCGCCGCCAGACTGGATGTGCTGCGCGACAGTTTTACCACCGCCAGCGGACGCGCTGTGCAACTCGCCATTTATGTGGAACCGGGCAAGCTCGACCAGTGCGCGCACGCGATGCTGGCGCTGAAAAAGGCGATGACCTGGGATGAGCAACGCTTCGGGCTGGAATGCGACCTCGACCATTACATGATTGTCGCTGTCGGTGACTTCAACATGGGCGCGATGGAAAACAAGGGACTCAACATTTTCAACACCAGATACGTGCTGGCGCGCTCCGATGTGGCGACGGACGCGGATTTCGAGAATATCGACCGGGTGGTGGCGCACGAGTATTTTCACAACTGGACGGGCAACCGCGTCACCTGCCGCGACTGGTTCCAGCTCTCGTTAAAGGAAGGTCTGACGGTGTTTCGTGATCAGGAATTCGGCGCGGATACGCACAATGCCAGCGTTGCCCGCATTCGTGAAGTGCGCGCTCTGCGCGCCGTGCAGTTCCCCGAAGACGCAGGACCGATGGCGCATCCGGTGCGCCCCGATGCCTACATGGAAATCAACAATTTCTACACGTCCACGGTCTACGAAAAAGGCGCGGAAGTGGTACGCATGATTCAAACCCTGATCGGTCGTGACGCCTTTCGCGCCGGGATGGACGAGTATTTCAAACGCCATGACGGGCAAGCCGTGACCTGCGACGATTTTGTGGCGGCGATGGGCGCGGTTTCCAGATTCGATTTCGCCCCCTTCATGCGCTGGTACGCACAGCCCGGCACGCCGCGAGTCTGCGGTGAGGGCGAATACGACGCCGCCGCTCGCCGCTACACACTGACCTTGCGACAGGAAAATCCCAAGGCGAAAGAAGTGTTGGGCGAAGCGGCGGCGCCGCAACTCATCCCCGTGCGTACCGCCCTGTTCGACGCCTGTGGGCGGGAATTGCCCGATACCGCCCGTACCTTGCTGCTTGGCAACCTCTGCCAGCGGTTTGTTTTTGAAAACGTCGATGCCCCGCCCATACCTTCTCTGCTGCGTGATTTTTCCGCCCCCGTCACGCTGGATTTTCCGTGGACAGAAACCGATCTTGCCCTGTTGCTGGCCAATGAAAGCGACCCCTTCGCCGCCTGGGAAGCCGGACAACGGCTGGCAGCCGACATCATCCTCGCCGCTGGCAAAGCCATACAAGCGAAAGAGATACCGCGCTACCCGACCAGTTTTTTTAACGCCGCCCGCCAGCTCTTGCAAAACCATGCCGAACGCGGCGCGGCTTTTGTTGCCGAGGCGCTGACTTTACCCGGCGAAAGCACGTTGATGGAACGGCAGGAACAAGCCAACCCGGATGCCCTGCACGCCGCCCGCGACGGCTTGCGTCTGGCGCTCGCCCGCGCGCTGGAAAACGAGTTCGCCCAATGTTACGCGGCGCTCGCCCCGCAGGACGATTACCACTTTGATGCCGAAGCCGCCGCCCGCCGCGCCCTGCGTCATCTTTGCCTTGGCTACCTGCTGGAACTGGACAGACACGCCTACCGCCAGATGGCGCTGACGCAATTCCGCACGGCGGACAACATGACCGACCAGTTCGCCGCGCTCGCCGTACTCGCCAATATCAAGGAGGAAGTCTGCGAGGAGCGCGAACAGGCGTTGTGCGATTTTTACGAGCATTGGCAACACGAGGCGCTGGTGGTCGACAAATGGCTCGCCGTGCAAGCCGTGAGTCGCCGTCCGGGTACGCTGCAAACCGTCGTGGCGCTCACCCGCCATCCCGCTTTCGACCGCAACAATCCCAACAAAATCTACGCCCTGCTGCGCGCCTTCGGCAGCAACCTCATCCATTTTCATGCCGCCGATGGCGCGGGCTATCGCTTTTTGGCGGAAGAAATTCGGACATTGCACAGTAAAAACCCCCAGGTCGCCGCCCGCCTTGCCAGAAGTTTCGACCACTGGAAAAAATTCGACCCCGAACGCCAAAAACACAGCCGCGCCGCATTGCAAAGCCTGCACGCCGAACCCAATCTGTCGCGGGATGTGTTTGAAGTGATTGAACGGCAGTTGGGGGGCGTGTAAACGCATGTAGGGATAAGCAATGACGCGGTTGCCCAACATTCGCGGGGATTTGCAGGTCGGGTACATGAAACCATGCCCGACCTGCGAGAAACTAATTCCGATTCGCATGAGAAGCGAACCTTTGTCGACTTCGCCTCGCCGTGCAATAGCACTGTCTTCGGGCAGTCTTCGCGTCTCGCTTCTCATGCGAATCGGAATTACCTTTTACAGATCGTCGTCCAGCGCCAGCGCTTTTTGTTGGCGGGAGATGAATTCCTGCATACTGTCGATGCCGCGCATTTGCAGGATGGTGTTTCGGACGGCGGCTTCGATGAGGACGGCCAGGTTGCGACCGGCGACGACGGGGATGACGACCTTGCGGATGTGGACGCCCAGAATTTCCTGCGTTTGGGCGTCCAGCGGCAGGCGTGGGGTTTCTACGCCGACGACGGGTTTTTGCAGGTACACGATGAGTTTTAATTTCATTTTTCGGCGCGAGGCGGTTTCGCCGAAAATGGAACGGATGTTCAACAGCCCCAGACCGCGTACTTCCAGATAATCCTGCAACATGCCGGGGCATCTGCCTTCCAGGGTGGCAGGGGCGATGCGGGCGAGTTCGACGACATCATCGGCGACCAGTCCGTGTCCGCGCGAGATGAGTTCCAGCGCGAGTTCGGATTTGCCGACGCCGGAGTCGCCGGTAATCAGGACGCCCATGCTCAACACGTCCATGAAGACGCCATGCACGGAAGTGGTGGCGGCAAGGCGGCGGGCGAGGTAGATCCGCAACTGGTCGATGACGGCGGCGCAGGGTCTGGGCGAGGTAAACAGCGGGGTCTGCGTGGTTTCGCACAGCTCGCGCAGGATGCCGGGCACGGGCAAGCCGTCGGAAACAATCAGCGCGGGCGGCAGGGCGGAGAGCAATTCGCCGACCTGCTTGGCGAATTGCGCGCTGGAAATGCGGTTGAGCCAGGCGATTTCCGCCGGACCGATGACTTGCAGGCGTTCCGGGTGGATGAGGTTCATGTGCCCGATGACATCCGCGCCGTAGTTGCCGGTTTCTTTCAGGCTGATATGACGCTTGATGCCGTTCGCAATTTCCCAGACGAGTTCCACCTTGTCGCGGTGGTCTTCAAAGAGCTGTTGGAGGCTGAGTTCCTGCATGGCGGCGGGGCGAACGTCAGTATGCGCTGAGGGTGGAGAAAAGTTCGCGCACGCTGGCGGCGTCGGGGGCGGCGGTGAGTTTTTCCCGAAAATCGCGGTTGGCGAAGCAGGTGGCCAGGGCGGCGAGCGCCTGCAAGGAGGCTTCGGTCGCCTGTTCCGGTGCCAGCAGGACAAAGACGAGATTCACCGGTCGTTTGTCGGGGGCGTCGAAGTCGATGGGTTCCGCCAGCCGGATGAAGGCTCCGGCGGCTTCTTTCAGCCCTTTGATGCGCCCATGCGGGATGGCGACGCCTTGACCAAGACCGGTGGAACCCAGTTTTTCCCGCGCCAGCAGATTGTCGAAAACGAGGGCGCGGTCGATGCCGCCGTCGCGGGCAAGGAGTTGGCTGGCTTCTTCAAAAAGTTTTTTTTTGCTGCCGGCTTCCAGACCCAGAAGGATGTGGTTTTCCGGCAGAAGATGTGTAATGGGGTTCATGGATTTTCTGCGCTTCAAGGCTCCGCCGGAAGAGCTTTCCGGCGGAGCCTTGAACCTTATTCCGCGAGGTGATGGGCGACTTTCTCGCCACGGTGATGGTCGCTGATTTTTTGTTTGTGCTTTTGCACCTGACGGTCGAGTTTGTCGACCAGACCGTCGATGGCGGCGTAGAGGTCATTTTCGGTGTTTTCCACGAAAATGTCCTTGCCGGGCACATGCACGGTGACTTCCGCCTTCTGCTTTAACTTGTCGACAGAGAGAATGACCGTGATGCCGGTGACGCGCTCGAAGTGCGCGATGACCGGATCAAGTTTGCTTTCCACGTAGTCGCGCAGCGCGGGAGTGACTTCGACATGGTGACCGCTGATCTGTAGATTCATTGTGTTCTCCTTTTTTACAGGGTCTTGCGTAAATTAACCGGCGGGATGTTGAGCGCCTCGCGGTATTTTGCCACGGTGCGCCGCGCTACAACGATTCCCTGCTGGCCTAGTATTTCGGATATTTGACTATCCGACAAGGGCTTCTTGCCATCTTCGCCACCAATCAACTGTTTGATCAGGGCGCGAATGGCGGTAGCGGAACAGGCGCCACCGCTGTCGGTGGACACATGACTGCCGAAGAAGTATTTGAGTTCAAAGATGCCGCGCGGGGTCGCCATGTATTTTTGACTGGTGACCCGCGACACGGTGGATTCGTGCAAACCGACGACATCGGCAATTTCGCGCAGCACCAGAGGGCGCATGGCGACTTCGCCGTGTTCAAAAAACTGGCGCTGGCGGTCGACGATGGCTTGCGACACGCGGGCGATGGTGTCAAAACGCTGCTGCACATTTTTGATGAGCCAGCGCGCTTCCTGTAGTTGCGTGGAGAGACCGCTTTCGCTGCCGCGCTTCTGGCGGGAGAGAATCTCGGCGTAGAGGCGATTGACGCGCAGTTTCGGAAAGGCGTCGGGATTGATTTGCGACACCCAGCGTCCGCGCACTTTTTTGACGATGGTATCGGGGATGACATAGCGGGCGTCCAGCGCCGCAAAGCGGGCGGCGGGGCGCGGGTTCAAGCTGACAATCAGGGCGTGCGCGGCTTTTAGCGCCTCGTCGTCGCATTCCAGTTGTTTGATGATTTTGTTGAAATCGCGGGTGGCGAGCAGGTCGAGGCATTGCTCCACGATAATGAGCGCCAGGTCGCGCGGGGGCGTAGCGGGCAACGCCTTCAATTGCAACGCCAGACATTCTTGCGGCGAGCGCGCGCCGATGCCGGTGGGGTCGAGGCTTTGCAACTGTTTCAGGGCGATTTCCAAGTCGTCGGCTTCCACCTCGTATTCGGGCGGGATGGTGTCCAGCAATTCTTGCAGACTGGCGGAGAGATAGCCGTCGTCATCCAGAGCTTCGCCCAGAAAGCGAATCAATGCCTTGTCGCGGTCGGAGAACTGGGATAACCCCAATTGCCATTTCAGATGGTCGCGCAGGCTGATCGCGGCGGCTTGCAGGTCGTGCGCTTCCACATCGTCGTCATCGTCGCGGTCACGCCCGCTGCCCGTGCCGCTGTAACTGCCGCTGTCCTGAAACCAGCGGTCTTCTTCGATGTCGGTGGCGGAAAGTTCGCCGCGCTCGGCGTTCATGGATTCATCACCCTCACCGCGTTCGCGCCCGTCCTGTTCGCCGCGCGCTTCCTGCTCGTCGTGCCCCTGTTCGCGCTCGCCCGTGACGTTGCCGCTACCGTTCAAACCATCCACATTGCCGTTGGCGCGACCAAACGCGGTTTCATCCTCGCGCTCCAACAGCGGGTTTTCCAGCAGATAACGCTCGATTTCCTGGTTCATGTCCAAAGTCGACAGTTGCAGGAGTTTAATCGCCTGCTGCAATTGCGGCGTCAGCGCCAGTTGTTGGGACAGTTTGAGTTGAAGGGATGGCTTCATGCGGGAGTATTCGTTTTTGTTTGACCGCGTTGTTTACAGACGGAAGTGCTCGCCCAGATAGACTTTACGCACCTCGTCATTATAGACAATTTCGTCGGGCGCGCCCCGCGCCAATACCTGACCTTCGTTGATAATCCAAGCGTGGTCGCAAATCCCCAGGGTTTCGCGCACATTGTGGTCGGTAATCAGCACGCCGATGCCGCGTTCTTTCAGGAAGCGGATGATTTTTTGAATGTCCAGCACGGCGATGGGGTCGACGCCGGCGAAGGGTTCATCCAGCAGGATAAAGCGGGGATGCGTCGCCAGCGCGCGGGCGATTTCCACCCGCCGCCGCTCGCCACCGGAGAGCGCCGCCGCTGACGTATTGCGAATGTGGGTGATGTGCAGTTCTTCGAGCAGGGTTTCCAGACGATCATTGACTTCGGGAGCGGAAAGTTTCAAAAGCTCCAGCACCGCCTGAATGTTCTCCGCCACGGTCAGTTTTCTGAACACCGAGGCTTCCTGCGGCAGATAGGACAGCCCCAGCCGCGCCCGCTTGTGCATGGGCAGGTGGGTGATGCGGGTGTCGTCGATATGGATGTCGCCGCCATCGGAGGCGACCAGACCGACAATCATGTAAAAACAGGTGGTCTTGCCCGCGCCATTTGGTCCCAAAAGACCGACGACCTCGCCGCTTTGTACCTGAAAGGACACATCGGAGACCACGGTGCGGGATTTGTAGCGTTTCTTGAGATTACGCGCTCGCAGCGTGCAGACCGGAGCGTCTTCACCACCTTCACTCATCCTCACCCTCTTCAATCAAACCCTGCAAAACCTGCCGTATGGCAGGCGGGGAAAACCCCCGATAGTGCAGAAACCGTTGTTGCTTCACCCTGTCAGCGAGATTGCCGGGCAGGACGCCAAATTTTTTTTGCCACACCAGAAGGCACCGCTGGAATTCATCTTCGCTGTGCCCAAGACTTGCCGCAATGAGTTCTTCGGAGACGCCATCCTGCTGCAACTCATGGGCGAGACGCCCATTGCCATAACGCCGTCCGCGCGCCGTGACCCGCATTTCGGCATAGCGCGCGTCCGAGAGTTGCTGACGGGCGACCAGATCATCCAGCAGAGATGCCAATTCTTCCGCCGACTCCGCAAAGGGAGAAAGCTTTTTTGCCAGCGTGACGCGGCTGTATTCCCGCCGCGCCAGCAAGGCATACGCCTTCGCCCGCAAGGTGTCAGGCATCAAGATCCGTGTCGTCAGAGGTCGCCGCTGCCGCAGTTGCTGCCGCTGCGGTGGCGACCTTGCCCGCGCCGGACCTGTTCGCCTTGGCGGCGATGTTCTGGCGCACGGCGGCGCGAATACCCGCTTCGACTTCCTGCGCGATGTCGGGGTGCGCTTTCAGGAATTCGCGCACATTGTCCTTGCCCTGACCGATTTTGTTGCCCTTGTAGGCATACCACGCGCCGGATTTGTCGATGAGTTTGTGCTCGACGCCCAGTTCGACAATCTCGCCCTCGCGGGAAATGCCCTCGCCATAGAGAATCTCGAAAAAGGCTTCCTTGAACGGCGGCGCGACCTTGTTTTTGACCACTTTGACCTTGGTTTCGTTGCCGAGTACCTCGTCATTTTTCTTGATGCTGCCGATGCGACGGATGTCCAGACGCACGGAGGCGTAAAATTTGAGCGCGTTGCCGCCGGTCGTGGTCTCCGGGCTACCGAACATGACGCCGATTTTCATGCGAATCTGGTTGATGAAAATCACGAGCGTATTGGTGCGCTTGATGTTGGCGGTGAGTTTGCGAAGCGCCTGGCTCATCAGGCGCGCGTGCAGCCCCATCATGGAATCGCCCATTTCGCCCTCGATTTCCGCCTTTGGCGTGAGCGCCGCCACGGAGTCGATGACGATAATATCGACCGATCCGGATCGCACCAGACTATCGGCAATCTCCAACGCCTGCTCGCCGTTATCGGGCTGCGCCAGCAGCAATTCGCCGACATTCACGCCCAGTCTTTGCGCGTATTGCGGGTCAAGCGCGTGTTCCGCGTCGATAAACGCCGCCGTGCCGCCCAGTTTTTGCATTTCCGCCACCACCTGCAAGCAGAGCGTGGTCTTGCCGGAAGATTCCGGCCCGTAAATTTCCACCACCCGACCGCGCGGCAGCCCGCCCACGCCCAACGCCAGATCCAGCCCCAGCGAGCCAGTGGAGACGACCGGAATGTTCTCGTCGATCTCCGCCGCGCCCATCTTCATGATGGAACCCTTGCCAAACTGCTTTTCAATCTGCGCCAGCGCAGCCGCCAGTGCCTTTGCCTTGTTTTCGTCCATGTGCATCACCTCAAATTTGTAGCGCGGCATTATGGCACGTCGGGTATCAGATGTCAGGTATCGGGTATCAGGAATCAAAACCGCAGCCGGACTGCCCGCCTCTGACACTTGATTCCCTGAATCCTGACTTTTAGGCATAATCGGGCGTTATTCATTCTGAAATACACACACCAAACCCATGTTGCCCACCCCTGCTGACCGCGCGACGCCACCGGAAACGACGGACGCCGATGCCATTTCGCTTGCCGCGCCCAGCGCCGCCTCACCCAGGCAGCGTCGGAAAATCCCCTGGATGACGCTCGTCATCGGTAGCGTTTGCGTAGGGCTGGCGCTGCAAGGGCTGTTGTGGGCGATGCAACAAAAACCGCAACGTCACATCCCCACCATCGCCGCGCCAGGCATGACGCCGCCGCCCGCCCCGGCGCCCACCATCGAACCGACGCCCGTTCCGCCGCCGGAAGCAATTTTGTTCCCCGAACCCGACAGCGCGAACACCGCGCCGCCTGTCCCCGTGATGCCCCCCGCCGCAATGCCGGAAATCCCGCCTGTCGCGCCCCCCGCCGCCGAATCGACCGACTGGCTGCACGACATGCAACAGGCATTGATTCAATGCCAGTCCGTTTTCTGCCGGGAAAGAGTGCGCTGGAAATACTGCGACAAACGCTGGGACAGCGTACCCGCCTGCACGTCAAGCCAGAACAGCGTTCAGGAAAGCGATCAAGGTAACGCGCAATAAGCGTGGATTTTCGTAAGGACGGGGTTTCAAAGCCGCCCACCTGGGAGCGGACAGCGCAGCGTTATCCACCATCAAACCTGTGTTCACGCAACACCGCCAAGCGTCGACAAACGGGGGGTGTGCGCGATGAACCGTCGAATGGTGGAAGGCGCTTCGTTTTTCCGCCCTACTCGATGTCCGTGCTACGCTTGCTTGCATTCGCCAGTATTTACGGTATGATGTACGACATGACGGTTACTAATACGGAATTACGGACATGGCTACGGAACGATTTGAAATGAGGATCGACAGCGACCTTCTGGATCGCCTTGACCAGTGGCGGCAGGGCGAGGACGACACACCATCGCGTGCAGAGGCGGTGCGTAGGCTCATCGAAGCGGGCTTGGCACACGACAACAAGGGGCGCGCGCCGCACCTGAGCGACGGCGAGAAGCTGATTGCGATGATGCTCGCCAAGCTAATCAAGAAGACCGACGTCGAGGTGGAAACGAATGTTGACCTTGTAGAAAAGGTCATCGTCGGCGGACACTATTGGGCGCTCGGATGGGAAATGCCCGGCATCTTCCACGGGCACGTCGACAAGCAGAGTCGCGTCCGTTTCGTCGTGGACGTGCTCGACATGTGGTCGTTCATTGAAGAAGGGTTCGAGAAGCTTGGGAAGGTCGACCGCAAGCGCCTCGCCACGGAAGCAGCCCCGTTCGGGGAGCATGTGCAATTCCCCGGCTTCGACGGGAACAACGAGTCTGAGCACCTCAGCATCGCATGCTTCCTCATTGATGATCTACAAAGGTTCAGCCGCTTTCGGCACCGCGACCTTAACTCGCACTTCCCCACGCTGGAGGGCTACGGCAGAATGTTTCAGATCTTCGAACCGATTCGGAAGATGCTCATCGGGCGGGGATTGAGCGTGGATGAACTGGTGTCCATCCTCAATAGCAGACACACGTAGGCTAATCGCTCTGCGGTCACAGCCTACCGTTTCTTGTCAGCAAGCGTAGCGCGGACATCATCTGTAGGGTGGAAAAGCGAAGCGCCTTCCACCATTCGGCGGTTCATCGCGCACTATCGCCATTTGTCGACGCTTGGCGGGATAACGCTGCGCTGTGCGCTCATCCCCCCGCAGCATTTCCCTCTGTCAGCAATTCCTGCGGGCGCAGCCAACGCAGAAACAGGGTATGCGCCAGCGCCAGCAGGGTGGGTCCCAGAAAGATACCGATAAAACCGAACGCCAAAATACCGCCGAAGACGCCCAGCGCGATGAGCAGGATCGGCAGGCTGGCGGTGCGGGAAATGAGGATGGGTTTGACAAAATTATCGACGCTGCTGATGACCAGAACGCCGTAAATCACCATGAAAATCGCCCAGCCCGTTTCGCCTTGCGAATACAGCCAGAACGCCGCGCCGCCCCAAATCAATGGAGGGCCGACGGGAATCATGGAGAGGAAAAAAGTCGCCATGCCGAGCAGGAGCGCGCCCGGTACGCCGGCAATCGCAAAACCGATCAACGCCACCAATGCCTGCGCCAATGCCGTGCCGACGATGCCGACCATCACGCCGGTGACAGTGGCGCGGGAAAGACACAGCATTTCCAGCCCCAATGCGCCGCCCAAACGCTGCGCGGCGTTTTTCAATAAATTGATAAGGGCAAGCCCGTCCCGATAAAAGAAAAAGCCGATAAAAATCACCAGCGCCAATTGCAAAATACCCTGCCCCGCCAGACTGATACTGGCAAGCAACGCGCGTCGCGCCGGTTCATAAGCGCGTTGCAAAAGCTGCATCAACGCTTCGCGGTCGCTGATGAGTTGCTGCCAGTAATCCGCCATCTGCTGTCCGGCGGGTAATTTGGCAAGCCATGCGGGCGGGGCGCCCAAACCAATGGCGAGCCGTGAACCAAACTGTTCCACCAGACCATGCAGCGAATTCCCCAAACTCGCGGTCAGCAAAATGGTCGGCGCCAACATGCCCACGATCAAAATCAGGGTCATCACCAACGCCGCCAGCGTATCGCGTTTTCCCAACCCGCGATGCAGGCGCGCATAGGCAGGCCAGGTGGTAACGCATACCACGGCGGCAAACAGCACCGCCGCCAGAAACGGATAGATCACCAGCAGGCAGCCCAGAATCAGGAGTGTGATCAGACTGATTTGCGCCAGTTGTTTGGGGTCGTGGGTCATGGTCAATTTCCTTAAAATCGGGCGAGGGTTTTCAAGGCCTGCCGAATGCCTTCGGAAGTCGAAAGTTCCGGCGGCAGGTTGTGGGTGGCGGAGAGGGCTTCTTTGTCGCTGTAACCCAACGCCAGCAGCGCGTTCAGCACGTCGTCGCCTTGTCCGCCGTCCGCCCTGTTGCTCGTCACGGCGACGCCGCCTGCGGACGTGGGCAGTTTGCCTTTTAATTCCAGCAACAGACGTTCGGCGGTTTTTTTGCCGATGCCGGGGATTTTGGTGAGGCGTCCGGCTTCCTGTCTTGCGACGGCGGAATGCAGGTCAGCGACGGAAAGACCGGAGAGCACTGCCAGCGCGATGCGCGCGCCGACGCCGGAGATTTTCAGCAGTTGGCGAAAGACGGCGCGTTCGTCCGCGCTGCCAAAGCCATACAAAAATTGCCCATCCTCGCGCACCGCGTGATGAATCAGCAGCGTGACCGATTCGCCCAGTGCGGGCAGGTTGTAGAAGGTGCTCATGGGCACGTCGACTTCGTAGCCGATGCCGCCGACATCGAGCAGCAGTTGGGGCGGATTTTTTTCGATGAGTACACCAAAGAGGCGTCCGATCATGGCGGGTTTCCAGATTCAAAAATGGAGGCGGGCAAACAGCGGAGCTATCCTATCAGACGACCATTGCGAATGCGATAGGCGCGGGGTTTGCCATCCTTGCCGCTCAACCCCGCGTCATCGCCCAACATGCGGCTCAAGCCGCCATGCGCGTGGCAGATGGCGCACGCCAGCGCGTCCGCCGCGTCCGCCTGCGGCTCACCTTTAAGCGCCAACAGACGGATGACCATATGCTGCACCTGCTCCTTCGCCGCCTTGCCTTGCCCCACCACCGCCTGTTTGATTTGCAACGCCGTGTATTCCGCCACTGGCAAGCCGCCCGCTGTCAGCGCCGCAATCGCCGCGCCGCGCGCCTGTCCCAGCAAAAGGGTGGATTGCGGATTCACATTGACAAACACTTTTTCAATCGCCGCGTCCGTCGGCGCGTAAGTCGCAATCACCTCGCCTACGCCCGAAAACAGGGTCGCGATGCGCTCCGGCAGCGTTTGGCTGGCATCGGATTTGATGCAGCCGCTGGCGATATAACGCAACGTCGCGCCGTCTTTTTCGATGACGCCAAAACCCGTCGTCCGCAGACCGGGGTCAATGCCGAGGATGCGGGGCATTTCAGGGGACAGAAGACAGAGGACAGAGGACAGTAGACTTTCGTCGCTGCGCTCCGTGGTGTGGAGAAAGCGCCCGCCCGTAGAGCGCGAGGCTTTTGTTCCCTCCTCCCTCGTGCCGAGGATTACCCACAATTCCATATGGATGCCCCGTCGGTTGGGAAAGCCGGTGAGCGGCGCATCCCGGCGGTCGTATCCTCTGCGGCTGCGCGTCGCAAGAATAACAACCGCCGGGTTCAATTTCGCTTACCCAACGAGAAACTACGCTTGCCGTCATTGCGAGGAGCAAAGCGACGTGGCAATCCAGGCTCCGATGTGAGATTGCCGCGTCGCTACGCTCCTCGCAATGACGCGGTTGCCTGGCATTCGCGGGGGCTTGGGGTATCCATATGGAATTGCGGGTAAACCTCAGCCCCTCGTGGGGAAAAGGACGCGCGAGGGCGCGGCGCTGCGGGGTCATCCTAATTTCCGTTTCAAAATCTCATTCACCTGCTGCGGATTCGCCTTGCCTTTGGCGGCTTTCATCACTTGCCCCACCAGGGCGTTGAAGGCTTTTTCCTTGCCGGCCTTGTATTCGGCGACATTGGCGGCGTTGGCGGCGAGCGTTTCGTCGACCAAGCGTTCAATCGCGCCGCTGTCGGTGATTTGTTTCAAGCCCTGCTTTTCGATGATGTCGTCGGCGCTCTTGCCTTCGCCCGACCACAAGGCTTCAAACACTTTGCGGGCGATGGCGTTGCTCACGGTATTATCGACGATGCGCGCCACCAGTCCGCCCAATTGCGGCGCGGCGACGGGCGATTGGGCGATGTCCAGCCCTTCCTTGTTGAGCCTTGCCGCCAGTTCGCCCATCACCCAGTTGGCGCAGGGTTTGGCGGCGTTTTGACCCGCAGCGTTCACCGCCGCCTCGAAATAATCGGCAATCTCCGCCGAAGCGATGAGGGTCGTGGCGTCGTAGGCGGAAAGTCCGTAGGCGGCGATGAAGCGTTGTTTGCGCGCTTCCGGCAGTTCCGGCAACTCCGCTTGTACACGCGCCTTCCAGTTGGCGTCGATGATGAGGGGCAGCAAGTCGGGGTCGGGAAAATAGCGGTAGTCGTGCGCGTCTTCCTTGCTCCGCATGGCGCGGGTTTCGCCGCTATCGGGGTCGAACAGCACGGTGGCTTGCCGGACTTTTCCGCCGTCTTCCAGAGTTTCAATCTGCCAGCGAATTTCGGCTTCGATGGCTTCCTTCAAAAAGCGGAAAGAATTGAGATTCTTGATTTCCCGCCGCGTGCCGAGAGGCGCGCCGGGGCGCCGCACGGAAACATTGGCGTCGCAGCGGAAGGAACCTTCCTGCATGTTGCCGTCGCAAATCCCGATCCAGCGCACCAGCGCGTGCAAGGCTTTGGCGTAGGCAACCGCTTCGTCGGCGGAACGCATGTCCGGCTCGGTGACGATTTCCAGAAGGGGCGTTCCGGCGCGGTTCAGGTCGATGCCGGTCTTGCCGCCAAAATCTTCGTGCAGGGATTTACCGGCGTCTTCTTCCAGATGGGCGCGGGTGAGATGGATCCGTTTTTCAACGGCATGTTCACCGCTGCCCACGACGATGTTGAGCGCGCCGCCCAACACCACCGGCAGTTCAAACTGGCTGATCTGGTAGCCCTTGGGCAAGTCGGGATAAAAATAATTCTTGCGCGCGAAGACGGATTTTTCCGCCACTTCCGCGCCAATCGCCAGACCGAAGCGAATCGCGCATTCCACCGCTTCTTTGTTCAACACCGGCAAAACCCCCGGCAACGCCAAATCGACAGGCGATGCCTGCGTGTTGGGCGCAGCGCCAAAGGCAGTGGACGCGCCGGAGAAAATCTTGGAAACCGTCGCCAGTTGCGCGTGGGTTTCCAGACCGATAACGACTTCCCAATCTTTCATTTTGGCTTCCTTGATGTTTCAGTTTTCAATGTTCGAGCAGTTCAGAGCGCAGACCGAGATGTTCGACAAAAGGGTCAAAATCACGGTCGCTGTAGAGCAATGACCAGCCATTTTCGATACAGCAAGTGGCAATCAGGGTATCCACGGTTTTACGCACGGTGATGCCGCGCGCACGCAACTGGCGGAAATTCCGTGCGGCGGAGAGGGCGATTTCATGCCCCACCAAATCGACGGTCAAAAGCGAAGCCATGAGCGCGCGCGCCTGATTGAAATCGCGTTCGTTTGTAAAACCTTGCAAGACTTCGGTCAGAATCAGGTCGCCTACAGCCACCGACTTCACGCCCAAAAGCGCGTCCAGTTTGTCTGTTTGCGCCGTTACCCCACCCCGAAAGTAGTCAATCCAAACGCTGGAATCGACCAAAATCATCCGTCTTGCCTCATCGCATCCAAGTCACCCTGCCAGTCGAGTTTGCCGCGAAAACGGCGAATTTCTTCCTGCCTGCGCAGCCGCACCAAAGTCTGAAGCCCCATTGCCACTGCCTCGCGCTTGGTCTTCAACCCTGTAACCCGCAATGCTTCATTCATCAGTTTGTCGTCAATGACGATATTGGTTCGCATGATGTGTAACCTTTGTATTTAATATACACATTGTAGGGGCTTCAGGCAGCGCAGACAATGACATCCATGCGGCAACGGCTCACACGCCATCGGGACGCCGCTGATGCCAGCCCGTTGCCTGTTGGTAGGCGTGCGCCGTGGCGAGCATGGACGCTTCCTCAAAATAGTTGCCGATGAGTTGCAAGCCGATGGGCAAGCCCTGTTGGTCGAAGCCGCAGGGCAGCGACATGCCGGGCAAGCCCGCGAGATTGACGGCGATGGTGTAAATGTCGGAGAGATACATCTGCACCGGGTCGGCGGCTTTTTCGCCTTGTTTGAAGGCGGTGGTCGGGCTGGTGGGGGAGAGAATCACGTCGCACTGTTTGAAGGCTTCCGCAAAATCGTTGGCGATCAGGCGGCGGATGCGTTGGGCTTGCAGGTAGTAGGCGTCGTAGTAGCCGTGCGAGAGCACGTAGGCGCCAATCAGGATGCGGCGTTTGACTTCCGCGCCGAAGCCTTGCGCCCGGCTCTTTCTGTACATGTCATTCAAATCACCGTATTCGGCGGCGCGATGCCCGTAGCGCACGCCGTCGAAACGGGAGAGATTGGAACTGGCTTCCGCCGGAGCGATCACATAATAGGCAGGCACGGAAAGATGCGAATTGGGCAGTTTCACTTCGACAATGGTCGCGCCCAGTTTTTCGTATTCGTGAATGGCGGCGCGCACGGCGGCCATGACTTCGGCATCGCAGCCGTCGCCGAAAAATTCCTGCGGCAAGCCGATTTTCAAGCCTTTGAGCGATTGCCCCAGCGTGCGGGCGTAGTCTTCCTGCGGGCGTTCCAGACTGGTGGAATCCTTTTCGTCAAAACCTGCCATCGCGGTGAGCAACAGGGCGCAGTCTTCGGCGGAATGGGCAATCGGCCCCGCCTGGTCGAGCGAAGAAGCAAAGGCGATCATGCCGTAGCGGGAAACCACGCCGTAGGTGGGTTTCAAGCCCGTAAGGCCGCAGAGCGCGGCGGGCTGGCGGATGGAACCGCCGGTATCGGTGCCGGAAGCCGCAGGCGCGAGCGCCGCCGCCACCGCCGCCGCCGAACCGCCGGATGAACCGCCGGGCACTCTGGTTTTATCCCACGGATTTTGCACCGCGCCGTAGTACGAGGTTTCGTTCGACGAACCCATCGCAAATTCGTCCATATTCACCTTGCCGAGCGACACCATGCCCGCGTCCTGCTCCAGCTTGACAATCACGGTCGCGTCGTAGGGCGCGATGAACGTTTCCAGCATCTTCGAGCCGCAGGTGGTGCGCCAGCCTTTGGCGCAAAAAATGTCTTTTTGCGCGAGGGGGATGCCGGTGAGCGGCGTAGAGTTGCCCGCCGCGATGCGCGCGTCGGCGATGCGGGCGGCGGCTACGCTTTTTTCCGCATCCACGGTGATGAAGGCGTTGAGCGCGGGATTTAAGCGTTCGATGCGTTCCAGATAGAGCCGGGTCAATTCGACGCTGGAAATTTTGCGCGCGGCGAGGGCGGCGGAGAGTTCTTTTAATGAGGCGTAAATCATGGCGGGCGCATCCCTTATTCAATAACCCTGGGCACGAGGTAAAGCCCCGCTTCGGTTTTTGGCGCGACAGACTGGAAGGCGTCGCGCTGCTGCCCGTCTGCGTCGTGGTGGGTGACGACATCAGCGCGCAGGCGTTGCGACACATCCTGCGCGTGCGCCATCGGCGTGATGCCGGCAGTATTCACGGCTTGCATGGCTTCAATCAGGGAGAAAATGCCGTTTAACTGCTGGCGGGCGATTTCCGCCTCGTCATGATTCAGTTCGAGCCGCGCCAGTTCGGCGATGCGTTCGACTTCGGGAAGGGTCAGGGACATGGTTTTCAGGGGACAGTGGGCAGGTGACAGGGGACAGCAATTTGGGGCGTTTTGCGCCGTAAATTTCTCTATCTTTTGTCATCGGGCAACCGTATACGTTAAAAACGTTATAAGGTATCATAAAAGCTTTATTTTCCGCACCCATCTTGGTGCTCTTCCGTTCGGGATAAACACGCATGTTCGGCCTTTTTCGCAGTTATTTTTCACAAGACCTCGCCATTGACCTTGGCACCGCCAACACCCTGATTTACGTTCGCAATCGGGGCATCGTGCTGGACGAGCCTTCGGTGGTCGCGCTCCGCATGGAAGGCGGTCCCAACGCCAAAAAAATCATTCAGGCGGTCGGCAAGGAAGCCAAGGAGATGCTGGGCAAGGCGCCCGGCGCGATTACCGTCATCCGCCCGATGAAAGACGGCGTGATTGCCGACTTCACCGTCACCGAGCAGATGTTGAAGCAGTTCATCAAGAAGGTGCGCGATTCCAGAATTTTTGGTTCTTCGCCGCGCATCATCATCTGCGTACCTTCCGGCTCCACTCAGGTGGAACGCCGCGCCATCCGCGAATCCGCGCTCGGCGCGGGCGCGAGTCAGGTTTATCTGATCGAGGAACCGATGGCGGCTGCCATTGGCGCTGATTTGCCGGTTGCCGAAGCGACCGGCTCGATGGTGGTCGATATTGGCGGCGGCACCACCGAAGTGGGCGTGATTTCTCTGGGCGGCATGGTGTATTCCGGCTCGGTGCGCGTCGGCGGCGACAAGCTCGACGAAGCCATCATCAATTACATCAGCCGCAATTACGGCATGTTGATTGGCGAGAACACCGCCGAAAACATCAAGAAAACCATCGGTTCCGCCTTCCCCGGCTCGGAAGTGCGTGAGATGGAAGTCTCCGGCATCAACCGCGCCGAAGGCATCCCGCGCAAATTCACCATTTCTTCCAACGAAATTCTGGAAGCCCTGACCGACCCCTTGAATCAGGTCGTTTCCGCCGTCAAATCCGCGCTGGAAAAAACGCCGCCGGAACTGGGCGCGGACATCGCCGAAAAAGGCATGGTGCTGACAGGCGGCGGCGCGCTCTTGCGCGACCTCGACCGTCTGCTGATGGAAGAAACCGGCTTGCCAGTGATCGTTGCCGACCTGCCGCTGACCTGCGTTGCGCGCGGCTGCGGTCTGGCGCTGGAAAAAATGGACAAAATCGATTCCATTTTCGCGTCCGAGTAAGGGTTCATGTTGCCGGATTCGCCGCGATTTTCGACATTGACCGCATGTTTTGCGAGAACATGCGGTCGTTTTGTCGCCTGCCGTGTTCGGGGCTGACTTGTCGTGCCGGTTTTCGACCACGCGCCGCCCCCTTTCTTCAAGCGCGGGCCGTCACCCCTCGCGCTCCTGAGTTTTTACGTTGCCCTGTCCATTGCGCTGTTCGTGCTGGACTTGCGTTTTCACGCCCTGAATGTTGTGCGTCAGGGCGTCTCCGTTGTGACCGACCCCCTGCAACGACTGGCGCAATCGCCGCTGCGCCTTGCCTCCGAAAGCTCCGCCTATTTCCGCGAGCTGGAAAGTCTGCAAGCGGAAAACAGCGACTTTCGGGCGGATCGGCTGGCGCTTGCGCCCCAATTAACCCGTCTACAAGAACTGGAAGCGGAAAACGCCCACCTGCGGAATCTGCTGGAATTGCGCGCGCAGGGCATGGCGGACGGGCAGGCCGCCCGCATTCTGTACACCGCCCGCGACCCGTTCGCGCGGCGGGTTTATCTCGACAAAGGCTTGAATCATGGCTTGCGGGCGGGGCAGCCGGTGATTGACAGCGCCGGGATCGTCGGTCAGGTGACGCGGGTGTTTCCCCTTTCCGCCGAAGTGACCCTGCTCACCGACAAAGACCAGGCCGTGCCCGTGCAGGTACTGCGTACCGGACAACGTTCGGTCACATTCGGGTTGGCGAATGGTCTGGTCGAACTGAAATACATTCCTGCCAATGCCGATGTCGTGGTGGGCGACAAGCTCGTCACTTCCGGTCTGGATGGCGTTTATCCCGCAGGTTTTGCGGTGGCAACCGTAACAAAGGTCGAGCGCGACAGCGCCTATGCCTTTGCCCGCATCACCGCCGAGCCGGTCGCCGCCGTCGAAAGCCACAATATCATCATGGCGCTGAACTCCCGCGAACTGCCCCCCTCGCCCGAAACCGCACCACCGGAAACCGCGCCCGCGCGCGCCGCCACTTCGCCCCGCGCCCGCCCTGCCCGCGCTTCCGCCAACAACAATCCTCGCTAAAAACCCACACCGCCACCATGCAAGCCAGCAGCAATCAATCCACCCGCATCCTGCAACCGGCGCGTCCCTGGTTCATTCTCTTCAGCATCGCTTTCGCCCTCTTCCTGAATCTTCTGCCCACTCGCCAATGGCTGTTCATGCCGGACTGGGTGATGCTGACGTTGTGTTTCTGGAGCGTGCGCGAATGGCGGCTCATCGGCATGGGTTCCGCCTTCGTGCTCGGCATTTTCATGGATGTCGCCAACGGCGCGGCATTAGGGCAACACGCGCTGGCTTATGTGCTGCTGCACTATGCCGCCGTCACGCTTTCCCGGCGCATGTTGTGGTTTCCCTTGAGTCAACAAGCCTTGCATGTGTTGCCCCTGTTTCTCGCGGTGACGGGCATTCAGATACTCATCCGCATGTTGGCGGGCAACCCCTTCCCCGGCGGGGAACAATTCATTTCGCCTGTCATCGCCGCCCTGCTCTGGCTGCCCATTACCTTGATTCTGCTCGCGCCGCAATACCGCCCCGACGAGCATGACGACACCCGTCCCATCTAAAAAAACCCTGCAAAGCGAACGGGCGCGACCATGAACGATTATCAGCACACGCAACAGGAAATCTCGCGTTTTCGCCGCCGCGCCCTGCTCGCCGGTTTCGGCGCGCTCACGTTGTTTTCCCTCTTGTTCGCCCGCTTCTTCCATCTGCAAGTCACCCTGCACGAGCATTACTCCACCCGCGCCGAGAGCAACCGCATTTCACTCGTGCCCATCGTCCCCAACCGGGGCAATATCACCGACCGGAATGGCGTCGTGCTGGCGCGCAATTATTCCGCCTTCACGCTGGAAATCACGCCTTCCAAAACCAATGGTCTGGAAGCCACCATCAATGCCCTCGCGGAAGTGGTCGACATTCAGCCCAAAGACCGCCGCCGTTTCAAGAAGCAACTGGAAGAATCGAAAAGTTTTGAATCCATCCCCATTCGCACCCGCTTGACCGACGAGGAAGTCGCCCGCTTTGCCGCCCGCCGCTATCTGTTCCCCGGCGTGGAAATCAACGCCCGCCTGTTTCGCCAGTACCCGGAAGGCGCGCTGGCGGTGCACGCCCTGGGCTACATCAGCCGCATCCGCGAGGCGGATGTCAAATGGATTGCGGAGCGGGGGGAGGAAGACAGGGAAGACTACACTAACAATTACAAGGGCACCGACCACATCGGTCAAACCGGTCTCGAACGTTTTTACGAATTCGAATTGCACGGCGGCACCGGCAACGAACAACTGGAAGTCGACAAAAGCGGACGTGCCGTGCGCGTCTTAACGCACACCGCGCCCACCCCCGGCAAGAATCTCACCCTGACCCTGGACAGCGAACTGCAACGCATGGCGGAAGCGGCATTCGGAGAACGGCGCGGCTCGATGGTCGCCCTCGACCCCAACGACGGCTCGGTGCTGGCGCTGGTCTCCAATCCGGGTTTCGACCCCAACCTGTTTGTCGACGGCATCCGCTTCGATGATTGGGACGAACTCAACACCAATCCCGACAAGCCGCTGTTAAACCGCGCCATCAACAGCGGTTACGCCCCCGGTTCCACCTTCAAGCCGCTGATGGCGCTCGCCGCCTTGTCGCAGGGCAAACGCGGCGTCAATTACACCATTGCCGACCCCGGCTATTTCAATTTCGGCGGTCGCCGCTTCATGGATGACAAGGTGGGCGGGCACGGCTCGGTGGATATGCTGAAATCCATCATCGTGTCCTGCAACACCTATTACTACAACCTCGCAAACGACTTAGGCATCGACGCCATCGCCCGTTTCATGGCGCAACTGGGTTTGGGCAAGCCCACCGGCATCGACCTGCCCGGCGAAAGTTCAGGCACCCTGCCTTCGCCGGAATGGAAAGCCGGATACTTCAAAAAGCGCGAACAGCAAAAATGGTTCCCCGGCGAAACCATCTCGGTCGGCATCGGGCAGGGCTACAACAACTACACCTCGCTGCAAATGGCGCACGCCCTCGCCAATATCCTGAACTATGGCAAGGTCTATGCGCCGCACCTCGTCTCCCACATCACCGACCCGACCACGGGCGAAATCAAACGCATCGCCACCGAACCCGCGCGCCAGATTCCACTGAAAACCGAGCATGTCGATTTCATCAAAACGGCGATGGCGGGCGTCAATAAACAAGGCACCGGCGCGCGCGCCTTTGCCGGAGCGCCTTACGAATCCGGCGGCAAGACCGGCACCGCGCAGGTCGTCGGTCAGCGCAACACCAGAAATCTGGATGTCCGCCTGCGCGACAATTCATGGTTCATCGCCTTCGCCCCGGTCGACCAACCCAAAATCGTCGTCGCCGTGCTGGTCGAAAATGGCGGCTTCGGCGCCGCCTCCGCCGCCCCCATCGCCCGTCAGGTTTTCGATTACTACCTGTTGGGCACCACCAAAACCACCCCCGCGCCGGAAGGGGTTGCCACCGCCGACGAAGGCAACACCGAGGATACGGAAGAAGAAGGAGAACACCAGCATGTGGTCGCGGATTAAACATCAGGGGGCGGAAATCCGCGCCCATCTGGACATTCCCCTGCTCATCATCGTGCTGCTGTTAATGGGCGTGGGACTCATCACCATTTATTCCGCCACCTCCTCCGCCGGACTCGCAAGGCTGGACAACCAGATGGTCAACATGCTCGTCGCCGTCATCATCATGCTGGCGGTCGCGCAGACCTCGCCGCAAAAACTGATGCGCTTCGCCCCGCCCGTGTACCTGATCGGGCTGGCGCTGTTGATCGGCGTCGCGCTGTTTGGCGTCGTGGTGAATGGTTCACGACGCTGGCTTTCCTTGGGCTTTATCCGCATCCAGCCCTCGGAAATCATGAAAATCGCCATGCCGCTGATGCTGGCGTGGTATTTTCATAAAAACGAATCCCTGATCAACCTGAAACACTTCGCCATCGCCACCGTCATCCTGCTCCTGCCCATCGGTCTGATTTTGAAGCAGCCCGATCTCGGCACCTCGCTTCTGGTCGGCGCGGCGGGTTTTTTCGTCATCTTCTTTGCGGGTTTGCCGTGGAAAATCATGTTGGGGATGGCAGCCGCCGGCGGCGCGGCATTGCCCTTTGTCTGGAACCTGCTGCACGACTACCAGCGACGACGCATCCTGACCCTGATCGACCCCACCTCCGACCCATTGGGCGCGGGGTATCACATCATTCAATCCACCATCGCCATCGGCTCTGGCGGTCCCGTCGGCAAAGGCTGGTTGAACGGCACCCAAACCCGTCTGGAATTCATCCCCGAAAAACACACCGACTTCATCTTCGCCGTGTTCTCGGAAGAATGGGGATTGCTGGGCAACGGCATTCTGCTCGCGCTCTTTCTCTGTCTGGTCGTGCGCGGGCTGATGATCGCCGCCGCCGCCCCCACCCTGTTTTCCCGCCTGCTCGCCGCCGCCATCTCGATGGTGCTGTTCATCTACGCCTTTGTGAACATGGGCATGGTCTCCGGCATCCTGCCCGTGGTCGGCGTCCCGCTGCCCTTCATCAGCTACGGCGGCACCGCGCTCGTCACCCTGATGATCGGCATCGGCATGTTGATGAGCATCCACACCCACCGGATGCTGGTGAAAAAATGAGCCTCGCCCGCCACACTGCTCGCCTCTGCGCCCTTGTTTGCTGCGCCAGCCTCGCCGCCTGCTCCTTTGCCCCGCGTCACGCGCCCGTCGAAACGCCGGGCAAGGTCAAAACCGTGCCCGCCAAACAAGGCGGCGGCTATTACAAGGACGACGGCCCCGGCGCGGAAATCCCCGCCAATCTGGACAGTATCCCCGACGCCGTGCCGCGTGCGGAACCCTTGAGCAACGCCGCCAACCGCCCCTACACAGTGTTAGGCAAAAGCTACGTGCCGCAAACCCGAATCAAACCCTTCCGTCAGGAAGGCGTCGCCAGTTGGTATGGCAAAAAATTTCACGGACAAAAGACTTCCAACGGCGAAACCTACGACATGTTCGGCATGACTGCCGCCCACACCACCCTGCCGCTGCCCTCCTACGCCCGCATCACCAACCCCGCCAATGGCAGAAGCGTTGTCGTGCGGGTAAACGACCGGGGACCCTTCCACGCCGGACGCATCATCGACCTCTCCTACACCGCCGCGCACAAGCTGGGCTATATCGACAACGGCAGCAGCAAGGTCATCGTCGAAACCATCCTCCCCGGCAGCAACCCACCCGCGCCGCCCGTGCTGATTGCCAGCGCGCCCAAGCCCGAATCCGCACCTGTACCCGCCGCCCTGCCCCCCGACAGCGCCGAACTCGATGCCCTCGCCCAACGGCTGTTGCTGGAAGAAGAAGCCGCCACCGCCCTGCCCACGCCCATTGCCGGGCATGGCGTCTTTTTGCAGTTAGGCGCTTTCGCCAATCTGGACAACGCCGAAAACCTGAAAAACCATCTGGCGAATGACCTCGAAGACATCGCCGACCCCATTTTCATCTACCGCGACGGCGCCCTCAACCGCCTGCAAATGGGCCCCTACCCCGACCGCGATACCGCCCAACAGGTCGCGGAAAAAATCCGCAACACGATAGGCGGAGCGCCGACGTTGGTGTTTCGGTAACACGCCACAGGGCACGGCACGCCGTGCCCCTACTTGTATCCGACCGTTCCCCGTAGGGGCACGGCGTGCCGTGCCCGAATGCTTGACACGGGATAACAGCGCGCAGGTAAGGTTGATGTCGGGTACATGAAACGCCCCAAGCCCCGCGAATGCCCAACAACCACGTCGCTTTGCTCCTCGCTTTTGACGGCAAGCAAAGTTTCTCGTAGGTTGGGTAAGCCGCAGGCGCAACCCAACATCTAACGGTTCACCAAGTACAACATTTTTTTGTCGGGTAAGCGTCCTCTGGGAACGCTGGCGTCCTCGCCGGCGGTTTTTGTAGTCGTAAAGGCGTCCCCGCCATCGCGCCCGGCTACAGCAAAAACAGCGTCGCCAGCCCCAAAAAGATAAAAAACCCGCCCGAATCGGTCAGCGCGGTGATCATCACCGAGCCGCCCACTGCCGGGTCTGCGCCCAGACGTTGGCGCAGCATGGGAATACCCACGCCCGCCAGCGCCGCCAGCAGCAGATTCAAGGTCATCGCCGCCGTCATCACGATGCCGAGCGAGACGCTGTGGTACAGCCACCACGCCAGCACACCCAAAAGACTGCCCCAGATCAGACCATTGAACAACGCCACGCCCAGTTCTTTTTTCAGGAGCCGTCTGGTCGCGTCGGGATTCACCTGCCCCATTGCGATGGCGCGCACGATCATGGTGATGGTCTGATTGCCGGAGTTGCCGCCGATGCCTGCCACGATGGGCATTAACGCCGCCAGCGCGACCAGTTTTTCGATGGAGGTTTCAAACACGCCAATCACGCGCGAGGCGACGAATGCCGTGACCAGATTGACCGCCAACCATGCCCAGCGGTTTTTTACCGAATCCCAGACCGAGGCGAAAATGTCTTCTTCCTCGCGCAAGCCCGCCTGCGCCAGTTGTTCGGCTTCTGACGCTTCGCGGATAAAATCCACCACCGCCACCAGGGTCAGCCGCCCGACCAGTCGGTTTTCCTCGTCGACCACCGGCGCGGAAGCGAGGTCGTAACGCTCGAACGCCTGCGCCGCTTCTTCCGCCTGGTCTTCGGGATGAAAGCGCACCATGACTTTGTTCATCACCTGACGCACTTCGACCTCCTGGTCGTTGATGAGCAGGCTCTCCAGACTCAATGCGCCTTCCAGGCGTTCGTCGCGGTCAATCACGAAAATCTTGTCGGTGTGTTCCGGCAGTTCATCGAAACGGCGCAGGTAGCGCAGCACGACTTCCAGCGTGACATCCTCGCGCACCGTCACCATGTCGAAATCCATGAGCGCGCCCACCGTGTCTTCCGGGTAGGAAATCGCCGCCCGCAACTGCGCTTGTTCTTCCGAAGGCAGCGCCTGGAAAACGTCTTCCACCACCTCTTGCGGCAGGTCGGGCACGAGGTCGGCGAGTTCGTCGGTGTCCAGCGTTTCGGCGGCAGCGACCAGTTCGTGTCGCTCCATCGAGTCGATCAGGGTTTCCCGTACCGCGTCGGAAACTTCCAGCAGCACTTCCCCGTCGCGCTCCGCCCGCACCAGTTCCCAGACCAGCAGACGTTCTTCCAGCGGCAGAGCTTCCAGCACATACGCCACATCCGCCGGGTGCATGTTGTCGAGCTTGAAGCAGAGTTCGCTCAAATTCTGCTTGTGCACCAGTTCTTCCACCAGCTCGTGGCGGGGCATGTCCTGATTGTGTACCAGTTGCTCGACCAGTTTGTGACGGGCGAGCAGCGCCTCCACCTCTTGAAGGCGTTCCTGCAAATCGTCCGCGTCGCCCAACTGTTCTTCTTCGCTCATGATGCACCGCCGCACAAGGGGCTGGCATTTTAGCATTGACGCAACACGACCGTGCGCTCAAATGTTAAGGTTTTGCACCCTGACACTCGCGCCCTGATTTCTGATGAATTACCGTGGTCGTTTCGCGCCCAGTCCGACGGGCGCATTGCATTTTGGCTCGCTCATCGCGGCGCTCGCATCCTGTCTGGAAGCGCGCGCGCACGGCGGGGAGTGGCTGGTGCGTATGGAAGATGTCGACGCGCCGCGCACTGCGCCGGGCGCGGCGGAGGGCATTCTCGCCTGTCTGGAGGCACACGGTTTTATCTGGAATGGCGAGATACTCTGGCAAAGTCGGCGGTTGGAGGCTTATCAGGCGGCGCTGGATGACTTGCGCGCCAAAAACCTGGCTTACGGTTGCGCCTGTTCGCGCAAGGAAATCGCGGAGCGCGCCACGGCGCGCGCCATTGACGGCGGGCTGTTGTATTCCGGCACATGTCGCCACGGCACGCCGTCTGGACGCCTGCCCCGCGCCTGGCGCCTGCGGGTGGAGAACGCGGACATCGACTTTAGCGACCCGATACAGGGAACAATCCGCCAGAACATCGCCCGCGATGTCGGCGATTTTGTGCTGCTGCGCGCCGATTGCCAGTTCGCCTACCAACTGGCGGTCGTAGTCGACGACGCCTTTCAAGGCATCACCCATGTGGTGCGCGGCGCGGATTTGCTGGATTCCACGCCCCGCCAGATTTATCTGCAAGCCTGTCTGGACTACGCCCAACCGGAATACCTGCATGTGCCGGTGGCGACCAACGCGGCGGGCGAAAAACTTTCCAAACAAACCGGGGCAAAGGCGCTGGATGTTGAACATCCCGCCGCCAATCTGGTGCGGGCGTTGAATTTTTTGGGGCAACACCCGCCGCAGGAATTGGCGCAGGCAAGCGTGCGGGAGGTTTGGGAATGGGCGCTGGGGAATTGGCAGCGGGAGAAGATTCCCCGTTGCCAGTGGATCAGGGATCAGTAATCAGGAATCAGGAATCAACCCCGAAGCCGTACTACCTGGTCTTTGATGCCTGACCTCTGATTCCTGATTCCTGCCCCTGCCTCCGCCACAACACATCTTCCCCGCCCGCCGCGCGGTTCAGAAACCGCCCCAGAATAAACAGCAAATCCGAGAGCCGATTGATGTAGCGGCGCGGCGCTTCGTGCACGGTTTCTGTTTCCGCAAGGCATACGATGCTGCGTTCGACGCGGCGGCAGATGGCGCGGGCGAGGTGGGTCAAGGCGGCGGGGCGGCTGCCGCCGGGGAGGATGAATTCTTTCAGACGCGGCAGGTCCGCGTTAAATTCCTCTGCCAGACCTTCCAGCCGTTCGACCTGCGCCGCGCCGATGACTTTTGCTCCGGGAATGCACAATTCGCCGCCCAGGTCGAACAGGTCGTGTTGCACGGAGAAGAGCGCCGCGCGCACGGCGGCGGGCAGGTCAGGCTCGGCAAGCAGCACGCCCAGCGTGGAATTGAGTTCGTCCACCTCGCCGATGGCGTTAATCCGCAGACTGGTTTTGGCGACACGCGAACCGTCGCCCAGCCCTGTTGTTCCGGCGTCGCCGGTGCGGGTGATGATTTTGGAAAGTCGATTGCCCATAATGTGTACCGCAAGAATAGGGATACAGTGCAGTATACTGACTGCCTGTGCCCACAAACCCAAGCGTGGAAAAGATTTTGAACCGGGAGCATGAATGACCCTAAAACTTGACGCCTGCGTCGCGCAGCATCAGGGCGACCGCCACGAACAACAAGACCGCCTGGCGCTGGTGGCGCATACGCGCGTTCCCGGCTCGGTGCTCGCACTGGTGGCGGATGGCATGGGCGGACATACCGGCGGCGCGCTGGCGGCGGAACAGGTGGTGCACACGGTGAGCAACAATTTCCAGCGTTGGGGGACGAACGAAGACCCGCGCAAGATGCTGGAAGAAAGTTTCACCGAAGCGCACGAAATGATTAAAACCACGCGCTTTTTGAATGAAAAAGACCCGCACAGCACAGGCGTCGCGCTAATGCTGCAACCCGGCGGACACCAATGCATCTGGGCGCATTGCGGCGACAGCCGCCTGTTTGCGTTTCGCGGGCTGCACCTGCGGACGCGCAGCATTGACCATTCCTATGTGGAACATCTGGTGCAAATCGGCAAAATCACCGAAGACGAAGCGGAAACGCACCCCAACCGCAATATCCTGCTGACCTCACTGGGCGGCAACGAAACCCCAAAAGTGGATTTCGGCGGCGTAAACGACGTACAGCCCGGCGACAGTTTCCTGCTTTGCTCCGACGGCTTGTGGGGCTATTTCGACGATGTGGAACTGGGCGCGCTGGTCACAACCGGCACGGCGCGCGAAGTGTCAAACACCCTCATCAAACTGGCGCGCGCGCGCGGAGAAGGCAAGGGCGACAATATCTCGCTGGCTTTGCTGAAGTTCGGGTAGTAGGGGCACGGCGTGCCGTGCCCCGGTGTGCCGTGCCCGGCATCAGGCATCAGAGGTCAGGTGACAGCCATGTAGGTCGGGCACACTTCATGTGCCCGACATCAGGCGGCGCGGAAAGGGTCACGCGCATTTGTCGAGATAACGCCGAATGAACGGCGGGATATGAGCAATCGCCAAACGCCCTGCATGTGAAGCCATGCCCGACCTACCAAAAACTACGCAAACATCTTGCCGCCATAGGGCACGGCACGCCGTGCCCCTACAGGCGATCCGCCCGTTCCCCGACATTGCCGCCCATTCCCCCGTAGGGGCACGGCGTGCCGTGCCCGGCATCAGGGATCAGGCATCAGAGGTCAGGTGACAGTAAAGTGGGGGGGAGCATCCTGCTCCCCATTCCAAACCCACGAACGCTATATGCGCGCCCCTACTTCGTCAAAAGCGAGGCGCGTAGCGACGCCGCTGGGCGTCCCACTTGGGAGCGCCGGCGGCACCAAAGGCGGGGTTGGTTCCGCGCGAAAAATCTTAAAACCGCCTTTGGTGCCGCCGACGCTCCCAGCCATGTAGGTCGGGCACGCTTCATGTGCCCGACATTGTTCGTTACCGACCGCCAAACGCCCTGCATGTGAAACCATGCCCGACCTACGCCGCTGACAACCCCGCCGCCTGTAGGTTGAGTAAGCCGCAGGCGCAACCCGACAAATGCAGGCTACCGACGCGCAGCGCTGCGGACTATAATGGGCGCCATTTTCAACCTTTCTCCAGCCATTGGACTTGACATCATGGAAATAACAATGTCATATCGTCAGCACAGCACAGCACAGCACAGCACAGCACAGCACAGCACAGCACAGTACACGCAGGTCGGGGACTCACGCATCCAAAACGATGCGCGATTGGCCTCTTGCTGGTCACAGCAACGATTGCGGCGAATGAAGTCGGCGCGGAAGGCAACATCGGGATTATCTCAACCCCGCTCGGTGGCACGGGGATAACAAGTGTGCCCTTTACCGCCATTGCCGATGACAACTACATTCTTTTCAACACCCTCACCGCCGCACTCGACACTGCCGATGTCACCGTCACTGCCCTGTCATCAACAGTCAGCAACGGTAACATCACCGTCGCCACCCCCCTCACTTGGACTTCCGCCTACGGCCTCACGTTCAACGCGGGCCGCGTCGTCACCATCAACGACATCAGCAGCAACAACGGCGCCCTCACCGTCACCACTCCCGGCACGACCACTCTCGGTGCCGTCAACCTCGGCACAGGTGCACTCACCGTCAACGCCGCGGGTGGTATCACCCTCCACAGCAACATCACCGCCGGTTCCGTCGCCATCGCCAACGCCGCCATGCTCGACACGTTCAGCGATATTGCAATAAACACCGGCACCGGCAACCAGACCTACAACGGCCTCACACTCAACACGGACGCCACGCTGACCGGCGGCGCCGTCACCACCGGAAACGTCTCCGGCAGCAAAGACCTCACCGTCACCGCCTCCGGCCTGACCACTCTCGACACCGTCAACCTGGATGCACTCACCATCAACGGCACAGGTAACGCCCAACTCAACGGCAACATCACCGCCAGTTCCGTCGCCATCGCCAACCCCGCCACGCTCGGCACGCACACCACGCTGACGACCGGCGGCACCGTCACCACCGGAAACGTCTCCAGCGCCAACCACAACCTCAACGTCAACGCCTCCGGCCTGACCACACTCGGCACCGTCAACCTCGGCACGGGCACACTCGCCATCCCCGGCGCGGGCGGTGCCCTACTCAACGGCAACATCACCGCCGATGCCGTCACCATCGCCTACGCCGCCACGCTCGGCCCGTCCACCGCTACAATAAACACCGGCACCGGTCTCCAGAACTACCTCAGCTCCCTCGCGCTCGGCACCAACACCACGCTAACCAGCGGCGGCATCACGGCCGGAAACATCACCGGCCTCAACACCGCCCTCACCGTCAACGTTTCCGGTTCAGTCCTTCCAAACCACCTCGGCGCCGTCAACCTCGGCACGGGTGCGCTCACCATCAACGCCGCAAGTACTGTTACTGCCAGCGTCCTCGGCAACATCACCGCCGGTTCCCTGACCAAAGGAGGCGACGGCACCCTGACCCTGCACGGCACCTACGGCGAGCCGATCACGGTACGGCAAGGCACGCTGGCCTTGGCCAGCGGTAGCTCAATCACATCCAACACACTCACCCTGTACTACGGCGCGACCTTTGACACGGCTACGGGCAGCGGTACAGACCCCACCCTGACCCAACTCGACGTAAGAGGCGGCACTTACAGCGGCCCCGCCACTTACAGAGGCAACCTGAATGTCCAGAGCGGCAATCTGAATTTCTACCTGCCGGATGGCTTAAGCGACACCAATACGCTCTTGGACGTCACCGGCACCGCGAATATCAGCGGCAGCGACGTGAATATTTATCTGGATGGCAGCTCCGCGAGCCACGAGACGATCACCTCGGGCGGCTTGAATCTGATCGTCGCCGGCGGCGGTCTAACCCTTGACAGCGGCCCTATCGGCGGTGTTCATGCAGCGACAGGGGTCGCATTCAGCTACGATTTCGCGCTTGAAAGTGGCGGCAAGCAATTGATTACGACGGTAACATCCACCCCGATCGCCCCGGTTATACCGCCACTGCCACCCATCCCTTCAGTCCCCCCCGACCGCACCACCCCCACCACCCTGACCTGGACGGGCGCGACCAACCGCAACTGGAACATCCTGACTTCAGAAAACTGGACACCGGACTCCACCTTCATCAACGGCGACACGGTGACCTTCACCGATACCGGAGCGGGCGCGGTGAGCATCGCCAGCGGCGGCGTCGCTCCGGCTGCAACGATTTTTAGCAACACCCAAGGTCACGATTACAGGGTGAGCGGCACCATTTCCGGCACCGGCACATTAACCAAAACCGGCAACGGCAATCTGACCCTGACCGGCAACAACACCTACAGCGGCAACACCATCATTAACGCCGGTTCCCTCACCCTCGCCCTCTCTGGCGCGTTGCCCAACACCAATGTCAGCATCGCCAGCCCCGCGACGTTCAATCTGTACAACCGCGTCGGCAAAAACCTGACACTGGCAAACGCCGCCCGGTTAAACGTCTATCAAGGCGCAGCCATCACCGGAAACCTCTCCGCCATCGGCAGCCAGTTGAATTTTTATCTGCCCCCCATCGCCACAAACGGCTACAGCCTGTTAAATGTCGGCGGCACCGCCAACATCACAAACAGCACCGTCAACGTCGGCATCCTCGGCAGCAGTTCCCCCCTGACAGCGGGCGATACGGTCACCCTCATCAACGCCAACAGTCTGACGGGTAATCCCGCCAACACCATCGCCCACGGCACAGGACTGCAAGGCGTGAGCCTGCTCTACGACTTTGACCTGACCACCAACGGCAAACAACTACTGGCAACCGTAGCGGGCGGCATACCGCCGATTGACCCCAATCCGCCCGTTACCCCACCCATTGACCCAAACCCGCCCGTTACTCCGCCCGTCGACCCGAACCCGCCCGTAACGCCGCCCACAAACCCCGGCATAAACCTCAACCCGCAAACCAAGGCCTTAGCCGAAGGCTTTTTAAGCGGCACGGCATTCTTGAATCAGGCGCAGGATTTTGCGGCGGAGCGCGGCATCCATTCCGCCCTGCAAACGATTCAATCATCCGACAAACACGGCTTCGCCGCCATCGGCTACAGCACCCTGCGCCACAACACCGGTTCACATGTCGACGTAGACGGCTACACCCTGTTGGCAGGCCTCGCCGCAACCACGCCCACCCAAACAGGCACCCTCACCGCCGCCGCCTTCATCGAACACGGCGAAGGCAATTACGACAGCTACAACAGCTTTTCCAATGCCGCCAGCGTACACGGCAAAGGCGACACCCAATACACCGGAGCAGGCATTTTGGCGCGCTTTGCCTTTGACGAAACCCAAGCCGCCCCCTTGTACCTCGACGCCAGCATCAGATCAGGCAAAGTCAAAACCGACTTCAGCGGCAACCTCTACGACGGCTTCGGAAGAGCCGCCGCCTACAACGCCAAATCCACCTACGTGAGCGCGCATGTGGGCGCAGGCTATCTCCTGAAACTCACCGAACAGAGCAAGCTGGATGTCTACGGACAATACCTCTGGAGCCATCAAAACGGCGACACCGTAAAACTCACCACAGGCGAAACGGTAAAGTTCGAGGCAGTAGATTCGCAAAGAACAAAACTGGGCGCGAAATTCCACCATACCCTGACCACAAAAACCACCGCCTACGTAGGCGCAGCGTGGGAACACGAATACAACGCCAAAGCAAACGCCAGCATCTACGGCTACAAACTGGACGCCCCCAAATTGAAAGGCGATACAGGCTTGCTGGAAATGGGTCTGACCATAACCCCCACCGCCGCAAACCAACAAGGCTGGTCGCTGGATTTGGGCGTGCAGGGCTACACGGGCAAACGCGAAGGCGTAACGGGAAGTTTGCGGGCGCGGTATCGGTTTTAGTAGGTCGGGCATGGTTTCATCATGCCCGACATCAGAGATGTAGGGGCACGGCGCGCCGTGCCCCTACGCGCCTGTCACCTGACCTCTGATACCTGATGTCGGGCACATGAAGCGTGCCCGACCTACGAAACTGGATGTCGGGGTGCAGGGGTATGGCGGCAAACGCGAAGGGGTGACGGGGAGTTTGCGAGCGCGGTATCGGTTTTGAGCCTGGGAGCGCCGGCGTCCCGCCGGCGGTTTTAAGATTTTTCGCGCGGAACCAAACCCGCCGGCGAGGACGCCGGCGCTCCCAGCAACGGCGAACCTGGCAGCAAGTGTAGCGCCGACAATCCGTGTCAAACATTCGGGCACGGCACACTGGGGCACGGCACGCCGTGCCCCTACGGGGAACGGGCGGATCACTTGTAGGGGCACGGCGTGCCGTGCCCTGGGGCGGCAAACGCGAAGGGGTGACGGGGAGCTTGCGGGCGCGGTATCGGTTTTGAGCCTGGGAGCGCCGGCGTCCCCGCCGGCGGTTTTAAGATTTTTCGCGCGGAACCAAACCCGCCGGCGAGGACGCCGGCGCTCCCAGCAACGGCGAACTTGGCAGCAAGCGTCGCCGACAATCCGTGTCAAACATTCGGGCATGGTACGCCGGGGCACGGTCGGCAATGTCGGGGAAAATGGGCGGGGATCACATGTAGGGGCACGGCGTGCCGTGCCCTATGGCGGCAAAATGTTTGCGTCGCAAGCGCGAAGGGATAACGGGGAGTTTGCGGGCGCGGTATCGGTTTTGACGTCAGGCAGGGCGGCATCTACGATACCGCCGCAGTTCAACCAATGGCGCGTTCTTCGATCCCGCCCTGCCCGGTCATCAGGGCGCAGGCGGTGGCAGGGCAAAATACAGCATGGCATTTAAGCCGTCGTTGAACAACTGTTCCAGCGGCACGGCAAGATAGTGGCTCATCATGCTGATGCTGATGAAGCCCAGCGACAGGGTAATGGGAAAGCCAATCGCCATCAGGTGCAATTGCGGCGCGACGCGATTCAGAATGCCGAGCGCGATATTGGTCATCATCATCACGACAACAATCGGCAGCGCCAGCAGCAGCCCGACCGAAAAAATCCGCCCGCCCATTTTGGCGAGTAATTCCCAACTGGATGCCGTAAACGGCGCGTCGACGCTGACGGGGATGGCGGTAAAACTTTGCGCCAGCACGGCAAAATACATCAGATGCCCATTCATCGACAAAAACAGCAGGGTGGCGAGGATGGTGAGAAAATTGGAGAGCACCGAAGTTTGCGAGGTGTTCTGCGGGTCGTAAAAATTGGCGAAGCCCAAGCCCATCTGGAACGCCATGATTGCCGAACCGAAGTCGATGGCGCTGAAAATAATCCGCATGGAAAATCCCATGCCGACGCCAATCAGGATTTGTTGCGCCAGTATCCACAAGCCCACGCCGGAATTCGGGCTGATGGCGGGCATCGGCGGCAGCATGGGCGCGATGGCGAGGGTGAGCGAGATTCCCAGAATCAGGCGCACGCGGCGGGGCATCCCCGCATTGCTGAAAAACGGCGCGGTCACTGCCACCGCCAGAATACGCACTAGCGGATACACAAAGCTGGCAATCCACATATCCAGTTGCGCCGAGGTGAAGCTGATCACGATTCGCCCTTTGTTCTGACTGAATCAGCCGATGATGTTGGGGATGCTCTCGAACATGCGGCGCATGAAATCGACAATCACCCCCAACATCCACGGCCCCGCCAGAATCAGCACCACGAACACGGCGACCAGTTTCGGGATGAAGGAGAGCGTCGCCTCGTTGATTTGGGTCGCCGCCTGAAAAATACTGACGGTCAGACCGACGACCAGCGCCGACAACAGCATCGGCCCCGCCAACAGCAAGACGGTTTCGATGGCCTGACGACCGATTTCCATGACGGTGCCGGAATTCATGTGGCAAAACTCTTGACCAGTGAGCCAATCAACAACTGCCAACCGTCGACCAGCACGAACAACATGATTTTGAAGGGGAGCGACACCATCACCGGCGACATCATCATCATCCCCATGGACATCAGCAGGCTCGCCACCACCATGTCAATCACCAGAAAAGGAATGTACACCACAAAGCCAATCTGGAAGGCGGTTTTGAGTTCGCTGCACACATAAGCGGGAATCATGATGCGCATGGGCGTATCCGCTGGCGTTTCAATGGATTCGATATTGGCGAGTCGCGCAAACATGGCAAGGTCGGATTCGCGCGTCTGTTTCAACATGAAGCCCTTGACCGGCACCGAAGCGCGGTCGGCGGCTTCCATGATGTTGATGGTGCCTTCCGAGAGCGGCAGATATGCCTCGTTATATACCCGGTCAAGAACCGGCGACATGATGAAAAAAGTCAAAAACAGCGCCAATCCCACCAATACCTGCGTCGGCGGCGCGGTCTGCGTCCCCAGCGCGTGCCGCAACAGGGAAAACACGATGATGATGCGGGTGAAACTGGTCATCATCAGCAAAGTCGCGGGAATGAAGGAGAGCGCTGTCAGCGTGAGCAGCGTTTGAATGGTCAGCGTATAAGTCGTGCTCCCGCCCGGCCCGGGCGTGGATGTAAAAGCGGGAATCCCCCCCGCCGCCTGCGCCAGCGCAAGAGCGGGCAGACTGCACAAGGCAAAGGCAAATAAAAGGCGCAGAACACACACCACCCCTCTCCCCTTGTGGGAGAGGGGCAGAGGAGAGGGGTATGGTTCAGCATGTTCCAGCGTTATTCTGTGCTGAACCGCCGCCCCCCTCTTATTGATGCGATTGCCTTGAATTTTATTGCTCATGGGAACGCGACCCGGAAAATTTTTGCAAAATCTGCGCGAAGGATTGCGCCAGTGGTGCCAGTGGCGGCAGCGGCGCAGTCGGCGCGTCGCCAATCTTCGCTCCCACGTCGGATTTTTTCATCTGGTGCAAGGTACGAATCTGTCCCGGCACAATCCCCACCACCAGCCAATCATCCCCCACTTCCAGCAGCACAATTCGCTCACGCGGCCCCAACGCCAGCCCGCCCAACATTTTCAACTGCCCCTGCCCAAACGTCTTGCCACCCAGAAATTTACGCGCCACAAAAGCGAGCACAAACAGCAGCGCGACAATAAACGCCAGCGCCAGCGTCGCCTGAAAGAAACCCGCCGAAGATACCCCCGGCTCCACCTTCGCCGTTGTTTCGGCGGCGTGCAGCAATGATGAGCCAGACAGGAACGGGAGAATGGACAAAAAAATACGCATGAGCGGCAAGTCGGGCTGCGGGAAAATTCGCCTATCTTAGCAGGGAACGGCGGCGGGAAAGTAATCGGCACAGCAAACAGCTTTTTTGGTAAAGTGGCGCGGCGCCGCAGCACACTGCCTGGGCAGTGACAAAACCATTCCCCCACTTCTCCTGGAACCTTCACATAATGTCGATCGGGTCGCGCCTGTACTGTCTGACCGAACGCAGTCATGCCGTTCTGATTCGTTATATCCTGCCTTTGGGGTGGTTGTTACTCCTGACGGGGATGTTCTGGCTATGGGATCGGAATCTGTATATTCGAAGTTTCTACCTGTTTCTGGCGCTGCCGGGTTTACTTGTCCTGATGTTGCGTCCAGAAAGAATCTGGGCGCTGGTGAGGCAACCCGTTTTTGTGGCATTTGCCCTTTTTGCGACCTACATGCTGATTACGTTGGCATGGTCGGATACATCGAAGAGCGCAGGATCGCTGATTGCACGCCCATTTTATATTGCGCTGTTGCTGCTTGGTGTGGGGCTGCTTGCCTTGCGCGATGTTCAAAAGCTGGAACGAATTTTGCACATTGCGGGATGGGTCGCCGTAGCAAACGCCATCGGTTCATTCGTTTACTTCCTGTATGGGTGGTGGTTTTCCAATGGTACGTTGCGACTTCAAGGATATGGTCTCTTTGACAATCCACTGATTGGTTCACACGTTTATGGCGCTTTTGCCGCTTACTGGTTGGCGCGGTGGTTTTTGGCGGAACGCGATCAACGTTGGATTCCGCTCATCTGCCTGACCATTTTGGGCGTATTTCTGGTGGCGTCAGGATCAAGAACGCCTTTTCTGGGGCTGTGCGCCGCTTTATTGTGGCTTGCGTTGTCTGTTCATTCCCGGCGTGCCCTGTCAGGGTTGCTCGCCATTGCCTTATTCGTGCTGATGCAGTACCTGTATTCTTCCTCGTTGCATATTTGGGCGGGTGTTTCCTATCGTCCGGCTGTATGGATGAACGTGTTGCAACAAATTTCCACAGCGCCCTGGTTTGGGCACGGGTATGACGCATCCATGACCATCGTTGTGCCTGGAATTGAGCCGCTGTACAGCAATGCCCACAACATGGAGCTGGGAGTGCTCTATGCCGGTGGAGTTTTTGGTCTTGCCCTTTGGATGGGCATTTACATCTGCGCGTTGAGTTTTGCCTGGAAATACCGCAGGGAACAAAGCGTACTGATTGCCTCGACATGGCTGATCTTTGGGGCTGCGGCAGGATTGACAGAAGGCAGCTCATTTCTGTCCCGCCCCAAGGAACACTGGTTTCTGGTCTGGATACCCATTGCCTTGCTGTTTGCCTACAGCGCGATACAACGACATAAGGAACAAGCAGGTGCGCTTCCTGAAAAAACTTGAACAGAAATTGCGCCAGGCCTGGAAACAGCGCTTTGGCAAACCCAAAGAACCGCGTTTTTATCGCGCCCGGACCCGATTCAAGGAACGCTATCCCGATTATCAAATTGGTCTGGGCACTTACGGGTTGCCAGAGGTGCATGACTGGAACGAGGGCAGCGCCCTCGTGATTGGAAGCTACTGCGCCATTGCTGAGCATGTGCATATCTTTCTCGGTGGGCAGCATCGAACCGACTGGGTCAGCAGCTACCCTTTTCCCGCTTTTATTCCGGAGGCCGCCCACATCAAGGATTTTGGCGGTACGCGGGGCGATGTGGTGATTGGCAGTGACGTATGGTTATGCTCGCGCTGCACGATTCTTTCCGGTGTCAGGATTGGTCACGGCGCGGTCATTGCCAGTGGCGCAGTGGTCAGCCGGGATGTTCCCGCCTATGCCATTATGGCGGGAAATCCAGCCCGGCGCATTCGCTGGCGCTTTGATGAAGCAACGCGGGAAGCCTTGCTGAAGTCGGCATGGTGGGAATGGCCGGAAGCGGAAATCCGGCAAATCGTGGACAAGCTTTGCAGCAGTGACATTGCGGCTTTTCTTGCCTATGCCCGCGCACGCGAATAGGGGCGGTTTGCGAATAAGGGCGGTTTACGAATCGCCCCTACTTTTCCAACGGGGAAAAGCACAGGCGCCCCAAACCCCGTAAAACCTTTTTGTTCCAATGCCGAAATGGAATTTTGGCAAGCAGTTCCCGCGCGAATGTCCGGTCGCGATTGGCGCATTTAAGGAACATCGAACTTAAAAATCGCATCCGCACCGATTCATATTGCGGATGTTCCTTGTACATATCCTGAATACGCAAAATGCTTTCCGTCATGAAACGATGGTTTTTGTAGGAATTGGTCGCGTGTTTGCGATAACGTGCCAGCGTTTCCCCAAGGCAGTCGATGTAATAGCCCGCGTGTGTGATTTTCAGTTCAATGTATAAATCTTCCAGGCGGATTTCCGGGTTGAATCCCCCCACTTCTTCCAATACTTTTTTGCGAAACAGCAAGGTTGGCGCGGGCGGATAGGGTTTGCGCTCCATAAATACGTCATCAAAATCCAGTCGGCGAAATGGAATATCGCGGGGGCGCTTGACTGGATAAGGCTTGCCCTGGGCATCCATCAGTTCGATATTTCCCGCGCAAATCCCCACTTCCGGCTTGCCCTCCATATAGGCGACCTGTTTGGACAGGCGTTCCGGCAACATGAGATCATCTGAGCCAAAGGGCGCGATGAGGCTGCCTTTTGCGCGCGCAATGGCAGCATTGAGTGTGCGCGTCAGTCCCTGATTTTGTTGCGTCTGAAAGTCAAAACCGTGCTCATGCTGCAATCTTTGTATGCGCCAAACGCTGTCATCCGTTGAACCGTCGTCGATGACCAGCAATTCGACCTTCGGATAAGTTTGCCCCAATACGCTAAGGATGCACGCTTCAATATAAGGCGCGTGGTTGTAAGAGGCGATAATCACCGTCACCAAGGGGGGTTGTTCACTCATGGCGCGCAAGTCTTCCTGTTTCGTTCAGAGCCTCTTCAATGAGACTAAGGTAGGCTTGACGAAAATCATTGATGTCATGATTTTTAACCAGATAGGCATAAGCTTGTTCGCCTTTGGCGCGTAATTGCGCTTCATCCAGCGCCAGATATTCATCCAGCGCGACGCTCAAGGCTTCGACATTGCGGGGAGGGGTCGCCAGACCGCCTGCCCCGTGGATGAGAGGCCGCATGGCAGGGACATCGGACGCGATGACCGGCAAATGCCCGCTCATGCCTTCCAGCAAAGCCAGCCCCAAACCTTCCGCCAAAGAAGGCATGGCCCATAAATCAAAGGCTCGCACATAACGCAAGGCATTGGCATGGAACCCCAACAGGTTTACCCTGCCCTCAAGTCCTGATTTTACGATTGCTTCTTGCAGACGCGCCTTCTCACGACCATCCCCGATAATGGCCAATTGCGTGCCTGGATATTTGTCTTTGAGCAGCGCGAATGCCCGAACAAGGTCAACATGCCCCTTGACCGGAACCAGACGTCCCAAAGCGCCGATCAGGCGCGCTTGCGGATCAAGTCCCAACAGACGGCGTGCTTCCTCTCGCGGATACTGCAATGCTTCGGCTTGTGCAATATCAATCGCGTTGGTGATGGAATGCGTATTTTTTTCAGTGAATCCGCAACGCAGGTCTAACAGATATTGTTTCACGGCGGGCGAAACGCCGACAAAACGCCATGCGTTATTTATGAGACAGCGCACTTCCAGTTGTCGGGCAAGCCGATTATAGTCCCCGAATCCGTGCGTAATACCAATACACAAGGGCGTTTTCAACCAGCGATTAAGACGCAACAGCATACTGACGGGTTTGAAACGATTGCAGATGATGACGTCGAATTTTTCTCGTCGGCAAAACTGATAAAACTGTTGTGACACTGACAGGCGTAAACCTTTCAGTTGTCGGTCTGAAAATCCGAAATAAACGGATCGTTCCGCCCGACTTTCCGGCTCGCCAGACGCTGGCTGTCCCTGCAAAAACCCAGTGACTGTTTCAAAGCGCTCCGGCGGCAGCGCTTTGAAAATTTGTTCCCCAAGGTCAGCGAAATCATGCGACTTGATGTTGTAATCAGGATGGAGTTGTAAAACCTTGATGCGCTGATTCATGGCGCCGCCTCAAATCCTTCCGCGCTGATCTGCCAACATGGCTGTCGGGATAAAGATGCGATTGCTTCCATTGAAGGGGGGGGCAAGGCTAACCAATCATTTTTTTTCCAGATTGCAAAATGAAAATAAGGAAACTCGCGCGCAATGTCTTGATCATTGCTGATGCGTCCATCCCGCCAGAACCAGCGTTTGGGGAAATTCTGGCGACCGTCAATCCAGGCAATACATCCATTGGGCGTACTGTAAGCCTCCTGAAAATCACTTTTGCGCCGCCAGGGATTGAACAGTCCGACAAATTTGAACAAGGGTTTGGGAAAGTTTTTGCGCCAGAGAAAGATGCGGGTGAACGCGCCTTCGTCCAGCGCCTGATGTTGCGGATCGCCAAAACGTGTTTGCCAGTCGGGAATCAGCCTGAATGCCTCGCACATGCGCGGGGTATTGCGAATCAGGGTGAGATGACCGGAAATGCGTCGGGCGTGGTTGGAGATGAGGTCGTAACGATTGAGGCGTTCTTCGGTGAAATACTCGCGTAATTGCCCGTAAATCAGGTCAATATCGCCAAAAGCCCAGAAGTCGTAATCCTTCAGGCTGTCCGCGTGAATAATGCCGAAAGCGGGACGAATGTCGCAAATTTTGTAGGGATTTTCCGGGTGAAAGTCTATGCCCAGCCGCTGTGTGACCAGGGCGCAATAATCGGCGTAACGGATGGACTGGACACGCACGTTTTCCGGCAGATGGTCAGGGATGCCGCAATCGCTGAAAAACTGCCAGTCGATATCCGGGTTGCGCCGACAGCTTTCCAGAAACAGCGGCATCCAGAATGGCCATTGCCCGAAATAGGGCATCAAAAAGCAGATGCGGGGCGGACGCCGCAAAACGGATTTTTTATTTGTCATGCTACCGGGCTTTGTCGTGCGGCAAAGCTCGGCATTTTACCCGATGTACAGGATTGTGTTGGTGCGTGACCGAACGTTTTTCGGGCGCGTCGCTCAAAACACCGGCACGACCGCGCCCTTGTAGCGTTCCTGGATGAAGCGTCGCGTTTCCGGGGCGGTCAGGGCGGCGGCGAGTTTTTTCAGGGCGGGGCGGGTTTTGTTGTCAGGGCGGGCGACGAGGATGTTGACGTAGGGCGAGCGCACGTCTTCCATGATCAGGGCGTCGGTCATGGGTGAAAGACCGGCGCCCAGGGCGTAGTTGGTGTTGATCAGGGCGAGATCGACTTGATCCAGCACACGGGGCAGGGTGGCGGCTTCGAGTTCGCGGAATTTCAGTTTTTTGGGATTTTCCGCAATGTCGCGGGCGGTGGCGGCGAGGCTTTGCGTTTTCAGGCGAATCAGCCCGTGCGCGGCGAGCAGGAGCAGCGCCCTGCCGCCGTTGGTCGCGTCGTTGGGGATGGCAACCGTGGCGCCTGCGGGGAGTTCTGCGAGGTTTTTGATTTTTTTGGAGTACGCGCCGAAGGGTTCGATATGTACGCCGATGATGCTGGTGAGCGTCGTGCCCCGGCTTTGGTTGAATTCGTCGAGATAGGGCTGGTGCTGGGTGAAGTTGGCGTCGAGGTGTTTTTGCGCCACTTGCAGATTGGGTTGCACGTAGTCGGTGAAGACTTTGACTTGCAGGGTGACGCCCTGTTTTGCCAGCGCGGGTTTGACGAATTCGAGAATTTCGGCGTGCGGGATGGGGCTTGCGGCGACGGTCAGCACGTCATCCGCATGGGCGGCGGAGAAGGGAGAAAGGGAGAGCGATAGCGAGAAAAGCATCAATGTCAGCGCGGTGATTCGGGAAAGTGTTTGCATGTCGTTACCTCTGAAACGGGAAAAGAAAAAGTCACTGGCGAGGCGCTCCGAAGCCCCCGCCAGTTGTCGGCGATAAAGCGATGGTTTATTTCGGAGTGAGCGCAAATACGCGGCTGGTAAAGCCGTTGCCATCCTTGATGTTCGGCAGGGTCACGAAAATGATCGCGCCGGTGGCGGGCAGTGCATCCAGATTTTTCAGCAATTCAACATTCAGGCGACCCTGATTGAGAATGTAATTTTCATTCACCATTCCCGCATCGCTGTTGCCCTGAATGGCGGCGTCGGTGTCCGGCGTTTCGTGCCCAATCGCGGCGATATTGCGTTCTTGCACGAGATATTGCAGGGCGTCATTGCCCCAACCGGGGTAGTGCGAATTGCCGTCTTTGTCCGTCGCCTCGAAATGATCCAGCGGACGTTTTGACCAGTCGCTGCGGAAGGCGACAAATGCACCGGCGGGGATATTGCCGTGCGCGGTTTCAAAATCCAGAATGTCCTGTTTGGTAAGCACATAATCAGGATTCCCGGCAACAGCGGCGGATTTGTCGATGACCACCAGCGGGAATACCAGTTCCTTGATGTCGTAACTGTCGATCAAACGTCCCTTGCTGTCGAAATGTCCGGGAAAATCGGTATGCGTGCCGTATTGACCGGGCAGGGTGTAGAGAAAGGCGGCGAAAGAATTGTTTTCGTTTTCGCCAAAATCCTTGAAGGTGCCCTCAAAGGTATATTTGGGCGCGACGACGAGCGGGTCAAAACCCTTCCAGTGCGGGGTTTGCGGGCTGACTTCCCAGCTTAATTCCACCCAGGCGTAATCCGTTTTCCATCTGGCGAGTTCGCCCCACAGTCCGTCACGCGGGTCATGACTGGCATGGGCGTCGGGTTTAAGAATCACACCAATCGTCAATCCCACGAATGCAACCGCGACAAAGGCGATTGCCAGAGCATATTTTTTCATGTGCATCCACTCCGAAGGTTCAGGGGCGTTGATGGTGACACACCCTGTGTGGGACGAAAAAGAATTAAATCTGATTTATATATTAATCCGACAAACGAATATACCGTCTCGCGCCAGAAGTTCTGCGCGCGCTGGATAATTTCCCTGTTGTTGCCCTAACCAACGCTCACAATAGCGCGCAGGGAATCAGACAATTCTGCGCATCCACTGGCACCGCTTCCTCGCTCATGCAGATAATGCCGCCGCAGCCACGTGTTGCGCCTGCTTTGTCCAACAGGGCGAATTTTTTGACTTCACGATAATCCGGACTGGCGGATTTCTTGATTTCGAACGGATGGATGCGCTGGTTTTCTTCTATCAACAAGTCGATTTCCAGCGCGTTAGCCTCGCGGAGATAGCTCAATTTGGCAGGACTTTTGGCGTAAGCATAGCTTTTCAGCAGTTCCGTAATCACGTAATTCTCAAAAAAATGTCCGCTTGCCGCGCCGTTCATCAGGGTGAGCGGCGTCAGCCAGCCCGCAAGGTAAGCGGCAAGACCGGAATCGCAAAAGTACAATTTTGGCGTTTTTGCCAGACGTTTCAGGGCATTGTTGACATACGGGGCGAGCAGGTAAACGACGCCCAGACCTTCCAGCAGGTGGAGCCAGGTTTTGGCGGTGGGTTGCGAGATGCCGGTCGCTTCGGTAAGTTTCTTGTAATTCACCGGTTCTGCCGTCAGCGCCGCGCAGGCAACGAGAAATTTTCCGAACCTCAACGAATCGGTGACGCCGCCCAATTCCGCGACATCGCGCATCAAATAGGTATTCACATAGGCGTTGTAGTATTCGTGCCGCTGTTCCGCATCCGCTTGCAGCACTTGCGGCATACCGCCGCGCCAGATGTTCTCGAACACCTGCCGTACATCTGTGGGAAGTACGTGGCGTTGCCGCTCCCGCAAAGCGGGCAGGCTGAAATCCGGCGCGTCCGCGAAGAGTACGCCGCTAATCTCCTGATGAGAGAGGCTGTGCAGTGTCATGATGCCAATCCGCCCCGCCAGGGTTTCGTGTACATGCTTCATCATGGAGAACTGCTGCGACCCCGTGAGCCAGATTTGCCCCGTTGCATCGGAAGCGTCGCATAGAATCTTGATGTGCCCAAAGAGTTCCGGCGCGTATTGCACCTCGTCAATAATGACCGGCGGCTGCCAGGTCTGAAAAAACAGCGCCGGATCGGATCGCGCCAACACCCGCGCCGCCAGATCATCCAGCGAAACATAAGTCCGCTTCCCGCCTTCGGCAAGATGGCGCAGCATCGTGGTCTTGCCCACCTGCCGCGCTCCCGTAATCAGGATCGCTTTGAAAAAGCCATTCATGTGCAAGAACTTGCGTTCCAGGGCGCGAGGGAGATAGTTCATGGTATGTATAAAAATATAAAACGTAGTTTACTTTTACATAAATTGCTGCGATTGACAATAAATCCGAATCAATCAGCCCGTAGCCTGGGTAAGCGAAACGCAGCCTGACAAATGTAAACAACTGGCGCGAAGCGTCGCAGTCCAACCAACGGCGCGCTCTTTGATCCCGCCCTGCCATCCATCGTGCGCCAGACGGTATATTCGATTGCCGGATCAATATGCCGCATTAGTGAAGGGAAAAATCAGCGGCGGGTGAATCGGCGCACCAGCCAGTCGCCTGTCATTTGCAGGCATTGTACGAGCAGGAGCAGGAGCAGAACCGTGACGATCAGCACGTTATTTTGATAGCGGTGGTAGCCGTAGCGCACCGCGAGGTCGCCCAGCCCGCCGCCGCCGACCAGACCGGACATGGCGGTGTAGGAAACCAGCGCGATGGCGGTCACGGTGAGGGCGGCGATGATGCCGGGCAGGGCTTCGGGCAGTAACGCGCCCAGCACGATTTGCCGGGTGGTCGCGCCCATCGCCTGGGTCGCTTCAATGATGCCCCGATCGACTTCCTTGAATGCGGTTTCCACCAGTCGTGCGAAAAACGGCGCCGCGCCGACCACCAGCGGGGGAATCACGCCGGGGATGCCGATGGTGGTTCCGGTGAGGAATTCGGTCGCCGGCATCATGACAATCAGCAAAATGATGAACGGTACGGAGCGAAACACATTCACCAGAAATGAAACCGTGTTGTAGAAAATGGGCGCATCCAGCAACTGTCGCTTGCCGGTCAAAAAAAGCAGCACGCCCAGCGGCAGCCCGAAAATGAGGGTCAATGTCATCGATGCGCCCAGCATGATGAACGTATCCTGCGTGGCTTCGGCGATGTCAATCCAGGGGAGCGCAGCGATCCATGCCATCATGGGTGCGCTGCCTCAATGTTTATGCCGGCGACGCGGAAGGTTTCGTGCGCGGCGGCGACGGCGGCATCATCGGCATCCGCGTGGCGGGCAAGGAGAAATTGACCGTAAGGCAGTGCCCCGATGTGGTCAATATGCCCGGAAACAAGGCGATATGCCCCGCCCTGCGCGGAAAGTAACGCCAGCGCGCCCGCGCAAGGATCGCCGCGAAAACTCAGTCGCAGCAACGTCTGTGCCCCGGATTCCTCATCCCTGATTTCTGATCCCTGATGCACCAGACTGCGCGACGCCGGATGCGTGGGCGCGAGAAAAACATCGGCAACCGCGCCGCTTTCGACGACGCGTCCCGCTTCCAGCACCGCAACGCGGTCGCAGAGGGCGCGGATAACCTGCATTTCGTGGGTAATCAGCACAATCGTCAAATCGAATTCGCGGCGCAATTCAGCGAGCAGATGGAGGATTTCGCGTGTCGTCTGCGGGTCGAGCGCGGAAGTGGCTTCGTCACAGAGCAACAGGCGCGGTTGGGTCGCCAAAGCGCGGGCGATGCCAACGCGCTGCTTCTGTCCGCCGGACAACTGCGCCGGATAATGCCCGGCGTGCGCGCTTAGTCCCACACGGTCAAGCAGCATGTTCACGCGCTGCTTGAGGTCGCGCTCGCTCAAAACCCCGGCAATCCGCAGGGGAAAGGCGACGTTTTCCGCCACGGTGCGGGAAGAGAGCAGATTGAAATGCTGAAAAATCATGCTGACTTTTTGGCGCAACGCCCGTAATGCCGCATCGTCCAGCGCGCCCACGTCTTCCCCCGCGAAATACACCCGCCCGGAATCCGGGCGTTCCAGCCGGTTCGCCAGCCGAATCAAGGTGGATTTCCCCGCCCCCGAACGCCCGATGATGCCGAACGCCTCGCCCGCGTACACGGCAAGGTTAATGTCGCGCAACGCCGCCACCGCCTGACGCCTGACGCGGTAGTGTTTGGAGACTTGTTGCCATTCGAGAAGAGGCGGCATGGTGATTTTTTCAGAACAGGAGCGCGGAGTTTACGATAAATCCGCTTGCGCCATCTTCATTCAACGGTTTCCAGTTGCTCGCTCGCAAAAATCGCGGCGGGGGAAATGACGGTTTCATTCACCGGAATGTGTTGCCCGTAGCGTTCGCGCAATTTTGTCTTGACCGCTGCATGCGAGAGGTCGAATTCTCCCAGTTTTTGCAGTTTGCCGATTTCGATGCCCGTGCCGCGCTGATAGATTTTCCAGACCAGTTCCGAACAATAGAGTTTTTCATCACTCCACGCGAACGCCAAATCGTAGGCTTTGCCTGCGAAACGTCCGCTCTCCATTTTCATGCGGGCGAGCGTTTTTGCTGTCAACACGGTCTCGGCGTTTTTCAGGCGTTTGATGACGTAATGCCCCGCTTCGCCGCGTTCAATCCATTGCTGTAACGGCGTCACCTGCACGCGCGCTGCGGCTTCGTGGACGTACCACTTGCCGTTTTGAGCAAACAGGATGCCGACATGCGAATACTTTGATTTCGTCGCCAACTGTATCGCCTGGCTCTGCGATGAGCGCGAAGTCTGAAAAATGAGATCGCCTTCTTGCAGTCGCGGGAGTGTCGACCGCTCGGCATTGCAGGTTGCAGACAAGAACGCCGCGATGAAAATCAGGAAAATGCCGCGCATGAACGCCTCTTTCGCAAGGATGCCAATGACGGGATGGTAATACAAACAGGGGAATTTTCGGTCAGGGCAATCGCCTGAATTTTTATGTCATTGCTTGACGTGAGGTTGAAGCGTGAGCGCGAATAGTGGGGGGAGCATCCTGCTCTCCCATCCCAAACCCACCTGAGAGCGCCGGAAAAGGGGGCAGCGCGATTATGACGAAGGCAAGAAAACCAAGGGGCGAAAGCAGCATATTGCAGTAGATACGATGGGATTTATACTTGCCGTCGTCGTCCACTCAGCCGGTATTTCGACAGGATCGTATCGGCGCTCGCGCCGTGCTGACCCGGCTGTTTCGTTGGCTGCCGGATATTCAGAAGGTTTTTGCCGATGGCGGCTACACCGGCAAATTGATCGGCTGGACAGCGGACATGTTTGCCGCGACACTGGAAATCGTCAAACGAAGCGATGCCGGAAAGTTCGTCGTCTTGCCCAGACGATGGATCGTTGAAAGAACCTTCGCCTGGCTGGCGCTCTGCCGTCGCCTCAATCGTGACTACGAAATCATCCCCCGGCAGTCCGAGTCCATGATACAACTCGCCATGATCCGCTTGCGCGTCAAGCGACTTGTTGATTTCTAAAACAGCTTCTTCGCGGTTCAAGTTCCCATCGTTGTCTGGATTGCCACGTCGCTGCGCTCCTCGCAATGACGAAGTGGGGGGGGGGAACCGGATGCTCCCTCTACTATGGCAGCATGGGGCGACCTGTGAAACGGTTATCCGTGTCAAGCATTCGGGCACGGCGTGCTGTGCCCTATTGCGGCGGCCAGGTTTGGCGTGAGCTTGCCTACCCCAGCCCTCGCACCCACACGCCATAAATCTGGTCGGCAATGTTCCGCATTGCGGGCAATCGGGTGGGCTGTTCTGCGGCGATGGTCGCGGGGGATTGCACGGTGGGCTGGCTGGCGTCGGCTTCCTTGTCCCAATGTTCGCACCACGCCGCAATCATTTCCGGCAGCATTTCGGTGTGGCATTGCATGGCGAAATGTTGTCCCAGGGCGAACATCTGGCGGGGGCAGGCGGCGTTGCCGGCAATCAGGGTCGCGCCTTTTGGCAGGCTGAAGGTTTCGCTGTGCCACTGGAACACCTCCAGCGCCTTGCCCGCGTAAGCGCCCAGCCAGTGTCGGCTTACGGCGTCCGTGCCGCCGTCTATGGTGTGCCAGCCGATTTCCTGCACGGGATTTTTGCTGACCACACCGCCCAACGCCTTGCTCATCAACTGCCCGCCCAGGCAATGTCCCAGCACGGGGATATTTTTGTCGACGGCATCCCGAATCAGGGCGCACACTGGCAAAATCCACGGCAAATCATCATTGACGCTCATCGCGCCGCCCATGAAGCAGAGACCGGAATAGGCGTCGGCGTTTAAAGGTACGGCAGCGCCCGCGTCCAGCGGAATCAAGGTCCAGGGAATGCGGCGGGCTTCCAGGAATATGGCAAAATAACCGGGATTTTCAGTAGGGGAGTGACGAAAAATGGCGACAGGTTGCATGGCAAAATTTTTGGGCGGCGAACAAAGTCGCTATTGTAAAACCTTACCGCTGGCGTTGCTGCTTGCCAGCGGTTTATGGAGCGCGCAGACCTTTGCCACCGAAGTGGGGCTGGCGGGCATTCTGGGCAGCAAGGCGATGTTGACCATCGACGGCAGCGCCCCGCGCACCCTCACGGTCGGGCAATCCTATAACGGCGTCAAACTGCTTGCGGTGCAGGGCGACAGCGTACAGGTGGAAATCGACGGCAATCGGCGTTCGTTGCGTATCGGACAAAACGCCGTTGGCGTGGCGTCCTCTGCCAGCGACAACGCCCGCGCCACGCTCACGGCGGATGTGCAGGGACACTTTCAGACCACCGGCTCCATCAACGGGTTGCCCGTGCGTTTTCTGGTGGATACCGGCGCCAGTCTGATTTCCATGGGCGCATCCGATGCCAGGCGTCTGGGGCTGGATTTGAGCCGCGCGGAAACCGGCATGGCGGGCACCGCCAATGGCGTGGTACAGGTTCATAAAGTGATGTTAACCACGGTCAAGGTCGGGGGCATTACGCTACACAACGTGGCGGCAAGCGTACTGCCGCATGATATGCCCTACCTGCTTTTGGGCATGAGCTTTTTGAATCGCACCAAAATGGAACGCACGGGCGACACCATGACGCTCATCCAGCAGTACAAATAAGCCATGTCAGCGGATTTTGATTTGAAGCGTCTAAAAACCTGTCTTGCGCCCGAACCCGTCGCGCCGACGGACGAAGACGATTTCGCGGGCAAGGCGGCGGCAATGGCGCTCACGGAATCCGCGCTCACGCCTTCGGCGGTGCTGTTTGCCATCGTGCCGCGTGAACAGGGCGCGCAGGTGCTGCTTACCCGCCGCACCGACCACCTGCGCGACCACCCCGGACAAATCAGTTTTCCCGGCGGGCGCATGGAAGCCCGCGACCCAAGCCCCATCCACACCGCGCTGCGCGAAGCGGAAGAAGAAATCGGTCTGCCGCAAACCCTGTCGCGCATTTTGGGCTACCTGCCCACTTACCGCACCGCCACCGGCTTCCTGATTTACCCCGTCGTCGCCCTGCTCACCCCGCCTTTTGACTTGCGCCTGGATGCCTTTGAGGTCGCGGAAGTCTTTGCAGCGCCGCTCTCAACCCTGTTCGACCCCACCCGACATCGCCGCGAATCCATTGTTTACAAGGGGGTTCGGCATGAATACAACGTGATTGATTGCGAAACAGACGGCAAAGAACGCCGCATCTGGGGCGCGACGGCGGGGATGATTTTGTCGCTGTATCGGCGGATGGCGTAATTCCGATTCGCATTAGAAGCGAACCTTTGTCGACTTCGCCTTGCCGTGCAACAGCACTGTCTTCGGACAGTCTTCGCGTCTCGCTTCTCATGCGAATCGGAATAACGATGGCGGGACGCCATCCGGGAGCGCGGCGTCCTCGCCGTCGTCGTTGTTAATAAGTGACCACGCACGATGGCGAGGACGCCATCGCGCCCAAGCCTTACCCCCGCACCTGTCCATCCCCGAACACCACCCATTTCTGGCTGGTCAAGCCTTCCAGCCCGACCGGGCCACGGGCGTGGATTTTGTCGGTGGAGATGCCGATTTCCGCGCCCAGCCCGTATTCAAAGCCATCTGCGAAACGGGTGGAGGCGTTAATCATCACCGAACTGGAATCCACCTCGCGCAAAAAGCGCATGGCGAGGGTGTGGTTTTCCGTGACGATGGCGTCGGTGTGGTGCGAGGAATAGTGGTTGATGTGGGCAATCGCCGCGTCGATGCCGTCCACCACTTTCACGGAAATCATCGGGGCGAGGTATTCGGTGAAGTAATCTTCTTCCGTCGCGGCGCGCGCCTCTGGCACGAGCGCGAGGGTTTCCTGGCAGCCGCGAATTTCCACCCCTTTGCGGATTAACATGGCGGCGACGGGCGGCAGCAGATGCGCGACGGCAGCGGCGTCGACCAACAGGGATTCGGCGGTGTTACAAGGACTGTAACGCTGGGTCTTGGCGTTTTCGACGATGGCGAGCGCCTTCTTCGGGTCGGCGCTGGCTTCCAGATAGACGTGGCAGTTGCCGTCCAGATGCTGAATCATCGGCACCCTTGCCTCTTGCCGCAAGCGCGCAATCAGCCCCTTGCCGCCGCGCGGCACGATGACATCGACGAATTCGCGCAGGGTAATCAGTTCGCCCACGGCGGCGCGGTCGGTCGTTTCCACCACCTGCACCGCCGCCTTCGGCAGACCCGCCGTTTGCAAGCCTTCCGTTACCAGTTGGGCGATGGCGCGGTTGCTGCGGATGGCTTCGGAACCGCCGCGCAAAATGGCGGCGTTGCCGGATTTCAGGCAGAGCGCGGCGGCATCGGCGGTGACGTTGGGGCGCGCTTCGTAAATGATGCCAATCACGCCCAAAGGCACGCGCATCTTGCCGACCTGAATGCCGGAAGGACGATATTTGAGATCCGTCATCTCGCCAATCGGGTCGGCAAGCTCCGCAATCTGGCGCACCCCTTCCGCCATGCTCTCCACGCCCTTGGCGGTCAGCGTCAGGCGGTCAAGCAGGGCGGTTTCCAGCCCGGCAAGGCGGGCGGCTGCCACGTCTTCGGCATTTGCCGCCAGCAGCGCGGCTTTTTCGCGCAGGATGGCGTCCGCGATGGCGTTCAGGGCATTATTTTTCTGCGCCGTGCCAGCGCGCGCCAGTTGGTAGGAAGCGGCGCGGGCATTGCGTCCGAGCGTTTGGATGTAGTCGGTGATGTTCATGGTGGGGGCAATGTGCAGGGAACAAAGACGGATGATTCTAAATCCGCTGGGCGAAATTTTCAGACAAGTTCAAACTTTTCCTGTCGGTTTAATGCAATGGTAAAAAAACGCTGGCATTTCATGATGACACTCATGATAATGCCGATTCCATTTTTATATGAAGGAGTTGTAAATGAAACATCTGTTTTCCACCCTCTGCCTCGGTCTGTTGCTTTCCGTGGGACTTGCTCACGCTGCCGATGGCGATGCGCCGAAAAAAGAGCCTTCTGCGGCGCAGAAGGCGCAGCGGGAAAGGATGAAAACCTGCAATGCGGAGGCCAAAGAAAAGGCATTGAAGGGCGATGAGCGCAAGGCATTCATGAAGGAATGCTTGTCTTCCGGCAAGTCGGACAAGAGCGATGATGCTGCCGCTGCCAAATCCGAAGCCAGGCAGGCGAAGGCGGAGGAGAAGGCGAAAACGAAGGCTTGCCAGAAGGAAGCCAAAGAAAAATCCCTGAAGGGCGATGCCCGCAAAGCCTATATCAGCGAGTGCGTGGCAAGCTGACGCATAAAACGCGCCCCTCGCGGGTGAGGGGCGCGTATCATTGCCGTTGCGGTAAAGTCGCCGCCTGGCAAAAAAATACTTCCCAACATGGAACTCGTTCTCATCAGTGGTCTTTCCGGCTCCGGTAAATCCGTGGCGTTGCATGTGCTGGAAGACCGTGGCTATTACTGCGTGGATAACATGCCGGTGCTGCTGTTGAACGTCCTCTGCAATCTGTTGCAGCAGGAAGGTTATCCCCGCGCCGCCATCGCCATTGACGCCCGTTCTGGCGATGGCATCGAACATTTGCCGGAAAAAATCCGGTCGCTGCGGAGCATGGGGCACTCGCTGACCTTTCTGTTTCTGGACGCGCAGGATGACACGCTCATCAAGCGTTTTTCCGAGACCCGGCGTCGACATCCGCTGGCGGGGGGCGAGCGCACTTTGCCGGAATCCATCGGTGAGGAACGCCGTCTGCTGCAACCGCTGGTCGAGTTGGGGCACAAGCTGGATACGTCCGGTCTGAAAGCCGCCGCCCTGCGCGAGTGGGTGGTGCAGATTTCCGCCGCGCCGGTGCGCGAGGGGCTGACCCTGCTGTTTCAATCCTTCGGCTTCAAGCACGGCTTGCCGCTGGATGCCGATTTGGTATTCGACGCCCGCTGCCTGCCCAATCCCTATTACGAACCGGAGTTGCGCCCCCTGACCGGGCTGGACGCGCCGATTGCCGAGTTTCTGGAAGCAGAGCCTCACGTCCTGAAAATGCGCGCGGATATTCACCGTTTCGTCGCCGACTGGCTGCCCGCCTACGCGCAGGACAGCCGCGCTTACCTCACCGTCGCCATCGGCTGCACGGGCGGGCAGCATCGTTCCGTGTATCTGGCAGAGTGGATGGGGCGGCAATTTGACGGCGCGTTGGCGCAGATTCCCCGTGTGCTGGTGCGACATCGCGCCCTTGCCAGCCAGTCTTGAAACCGTGCGCTGGCTTTGCTTCATTCGTCCCGGCGACGGGCTTTTGATCTTGCTTGCCGCTGTCGGCGTCGCCGCCAGTTTTCCGTTGCTCTGGCAAGGCGGGCGGGGCGAACGCGCCGTGATTCGTCAGGAAGGGCGGATTTTCATGGAAGTCGCTTTGCTTGAGGCGCGGGAAATTCTCGTGCCCGGACCCTTGGGAATGACCCGCATCGCGGTGGAAAAAGGACGCGCCCGCGTCGCCGCCGACCCCGGCCCCCGCCAGTATTGCGTGCGCCAGGGCTGGCTTGAGCGCGCCGGAGACATCGCCATCTGCGCGCCCAATCGCGTGAGCCTCACCATTGTCGGAAACCATGCGCCCTATGATTCCCTCAACTATTGAATTCAAAGTAGACGCGGACGACCTGCGGATTGCCCGTCTGGCGGCGGCGGCCGTCGGGCTTGCGTTGGTGGACGCGGCGATTCCCCTGCCCTTGCCCGGCGTTAAACCGGGGCTGGCGAACATCGTTGTCTTGCTGGTGCTGGCGCGTTACGGATGGCAAAGCGCGGCGTGGGTGAGTGGCTTGCGGGTGGTTGCCAGCAGTTTGCTGCTGGGGCAGTTTCTCGCGCCAGGATTTTTTTTGAGCCTTGCGGGCGCGGTGTGCAGCCTCGCCGCGCTCGCCTTTGTCCGGTTTTTACCCGCGCGCGGTTTTGGCCTTGTCAGTTGGAGCCTCATCGCCAGCTTCGCGCATATCACCGGACAGGTATTGCTGGCGCGGCTCTGGCTGGTACCGCATGACGGCGTTTTTCGACTGGCGCCGATTTTTGCCCTGGCAGCCCTGATTTTTGGCGTCATCAACGGTCTCGTCGCCTGCCGTCTGCAACAGGAATTGAAGGTGAACGCTTCCCTAACCGGGCGCGCCTGAATGGGGGGTTTGGACGATGTTTCGCAAGCCGTAAATGAGCATCTACGGTGGGTATAATGCGAGTTTTCAGAGTTTTTTAGACCATGCCCATCAAGTATCAGCCCCGCGCCGGAGCCGTTGTCCGTTGTGACTTTCACGGCATGATTGAGCCGGAAATGGTGAAGATGCGGGACGTTGTTGTATTCACGCGACACCCACATAACCCGAAATTGGTCACGGTAGTTCCGCTGTCGACCTCTCAGCCGATCAGGGTTGAGGCATACCATTACCCATTGAAGAACGATCCGCGACCAGAGGGCGATTCCATGCGTACAATCTGGGCGAAATGCGACATGATTTATACGGTGAGTCTGGAACGGCTCGCAACGTTCTATCGGCGCTCCCGGCGTGGCGGTCGGGAATTGGTCAATGTGATGCTCCCGGTCGAAGAGTTCGCGGAAATTCGTAGATGTGTTGCAATCGCCCTGGAATTGGCTAATAATGAGGGTGTTCCCTTATGGGGCTTTGAGTCTGATTCCGCTTCGGCGTAGAACCAGCCAGACCAGTGATGATGACAAGTTGCTGAATCTGAAAATTTAGGGCGCTTCGGCGCCCTTTGTCATGTCTGGTTTCGAGAATGACAAAGGGTGCCGTAGCGCCCTTTCTCTTTGGAAACCCAACCCCACTTCCTGATTTTGACCCGGCGCGCGGCAAGTCTTGCCTTTCAGGGTCAAGGTTTGCTCACGTGTCACATTTCTGACACAAACCGGGCATAAAGTTCCAAATGAAGCAGAAAGTTTATAAGGAAACAAGAAATTGTTCTTTTACAAACACTCTGTGTCGTTGAAAATACGGCAATGTTTCTGTGACAACATTTCTTGTTGCTACGGCAACGTTTTTTGAAACGTGGCTTTCATCAACATCAACATCAACATCAACCAAAAGGAAACAACATGCAACAAAAAATCATCGCGCTTGCCGTTGCCGCCCTGGCCTCCGGCGCTGTTTTCGCCCAATCCAACGTGGAGATTTACGGTCTTGCCGACGTTGGCTTCTCTCATCGTAACGATAACGTTGCCGCTGGTGTGGGCAGCAAAAACTCCATCGACTCCGGCATCCAGTCCGGCAGCCGTATCGGTTTCAGGGGGACGGAAGACCTGGGTAACGGGCTGAAAGCGTTGTTTACGCTGGAAGCGGGTTATGGTCTTGATGATGGCAACTCCAAGCAATCCGGGCGTCTCTTCGGGCGTCAGTCTTTCGTAGGGCTTACGGGCAGCTTCGGTACCGCCATCGCGGGGCGTCTGAATACGCCGCACTATACGTTTCTCTCCACCATCGATCCTTTCAATGCCGGTACGATGGGTCGTTATACCAACGTGTTTGCGGCAGGTTTGGACGCGGGCGGCGAAAACCTGTTTGACCCGGTGCGCGTGAATAACGTCGTGGCGTATGTCAGCCCAAGCTGGTCCGGCTTTAATGTGACCGCCGCCTATTCCTCCGACGCGCTCGGTCAGGAAACGCTGGGCAATGATGGCGCTGGCGCTACCGCTGGCGACAACAAGGTCTTTGCCGTTTTACCGCGTTACACCAATGGTCCCATTGATGTGGGCGTGTCCTTCCATCGCATCAAGAACGAGACCAAAGGGACGCAGACCGTTCTGGGCGCTTACGAACCCAAGATCACCAACTGGGTTGTGGGCGGCAGCTATGACCTCAAAGTGGTCAAGCTGGCGGCTTTCTACGACAAAAACAAGTTGAGCGCCTCCAACCTGGATTCCGACATCACGTTGAAGACCTGGCTCGTGGGCGCGACCGTGCCGTTTGGCAAACACGCGTTCAAGGTGTCTTACACCCAGTCCAAGCTGGATTTGGCTGACAACGATCGCGCCGGTAAAGCCAAGCAATATGCGCTGGGTTACGACTACGCGCTCTCCAAGCGTACCAACTTCTACGCGGCCTATGCCCATCTCACCAACGACGACGAGAAGGGCACTAAAGCGGGTGTCGTGCAGCGCACGGCTTATGTCGGTGACGGCAGCAATAGTGGTGGCAGTGCTGGCGCGGGCTACCAATCCGGCTTCCAGTTCGGTCTGCGGCACAAATTCTGATTTTTTGTCAGACCAGACACAGAACGGACGCTGCGGCGTCCGTTTTTTTGTTGGTGTGAAGAGTGGCGAAATGGGGGGCAGAATTTGCTGGGAGCGCCGGCGTCCTCGCCGGCGGTTTTAAGATTTTCCACGCGGAGCCAACCCCGCCGGCGGGGACGCCGGCGCTCCCAGGCGGGCGGAATCGAAGCCCCGTAGCAATCCAGTAACGATGGGAGATTGCCGCGTCGCTGCGCTCCTCGCTTTTGACGCGTGGGGGGTAGGGCGGTTTCTACGATGCCGCCCTACTGAACCCCTATCTATCTCACCCCTGCACCGCTTCGCAATGCTCAATGATGAGTTGCGGCGATTGCACGCCGCGAAATTCGTTGATGGCGAGACGGTAGGCGATGCGGCTTTTTGCGCCGGGGGAGGCGGTGGCGTTGAACTGGATGCCTTCAAATTTTTGTCCGTTTTTGTTCAAGATGAGTTTCAGGTGTTTGTCTTTTAACAGGCGTTCCTGTTCGACGGTGAATTCGTCGGAGAACAAGGGGGCGGGAAAACCCTGACCCCAGATTTGCGCTTCCAGCAGACGGGCGGTTTCCAGATTGTAAAACCCGCTTTCCAGCGCGCCGTCTGTTTCCAGGCTCTGCGTGAGCGCCGCGGGCGGCAGGAGTTCGGTGGCGATGTCGGCGAACAGGTCGCGGAAGCGGGAGAAATCCGCTTCGCGCAGGGTGACGCCCGCTGCGGCGGCGTGTCCGCCAAAACGCAGCAGCAATCCGGGGGCGCGTTTGGACATTAAATCCAGCGCGTCGCGCAGGTGAAGACCGGGGATGGAACGCCCCGACCCCTTGATTTCGCCATGCTCGCCTCTGGCGAAGGCGAATACGGGACGATAGAACCTGTCCTTGATGCGCGCCGCCAGAATGCCGACCACGCCCTGATGCCAGTCGGTATCGAACAACGCCATGCCGGGCGGCGCGGCGTCGGCGTCCAGACGTTCCAGCAGAGCCAGCGCCTGTTCCTGCATCTCGGCTTCGATTTCGCGGCGTTCGCGGTTCAAGGCATCCAGCTTTTGCGCGAGATTCAGGGCGGCGCCAGCGTCGTCCGTCATCAGGCATTCAATGCCGATGCTCATGTCGGAGAGGCGTCCGGCGGCATTCAAGCGCGGGCCTACGATAAACCCCAGATCGAAAGCGGAAAGACGCGCCCGCTCGCGTCCGGCGGCTTGCAGCAGCGCGTTGATGCCGGGATTGACGCGACCCGCGCGCATCCGTTCCACGCCCTGGCTCACCAGAATCCGGTTGTTGTGGTCGAGCGGCACGACATCGGCAACCGTGCCCAACGCCACGAGGTCGAGCAGATGCGCCAGATTGGGTTCCCGCGTACCTTCAAACCAGCCGCGCGCGCGCAGTTCGGCGCGCAGCGAGAGCATCACGTAAAACATGACGCCCACGCCCGCGAGATTTTTTGAGGGAAAGGCGCAGCCCGGCTGATTGGGATTCACGATGCATTCGGCTTCCGGTAGCGCGCAGCCGGGCAGATGGTGGTCGGTAATCAGGGTGGCAATGCCCAGTTCCCGCGCTCTGGCGACGCCTTCCAGACTGGCGATGCCGTTATCCACGGTGATGATGAGGTCGGGCGAATGCTCCGCCGCGAGGTCGACGATGGCGGGCGAAAGACCATAACCCAGCGTGAAACGGTCGGGAACCAGATAATCGACGCTGGCGCCCCGGTTCCGGCTCATCTGGCGCAGGGCGCGCAGCCCCACCGCGCAGGCGGTCGCGCCGTCGCAGTCGTAATCCGCCACGATCAACATTTTTGCGCCAGCGACAATGGCGTCCGCCAGCATGTGGGCGGCAGCGTCGGCATGGGTCAGCGTCTGCGGCGGCAGCAGGGATTTCAGGTCGTAATCCAGTTCCTTCTTGTCGCGCACACCGCGCGCGGCATAGAGACGCGCCAGCAGAGGCGGCAAGCCCTGCGCTTGCAGGCGTTCCTGAATGTGGGGAGAGACGGGGCGGGGGAGAAGGTTCATCAGGTGGCAGGTAACGGGTGACAGGTGGCAGATTGATTGCAGGAGCGAGGCGTTGCCCATTGACGGCAAACCTGCGGGGGGTTGTGCTGATGATACGATAGAATCCCGGTGGGGCGCATGAAAAAGCCCCGTGCGGCGGGGCTTTGTGTGAAAAAAATCTCCGCCATGATGCGAGGGGATTTTTCCAACCTCTCCGAACGCAAGTTGATGACATGCCTGAATCGTCTCGGATACGACATCGAGATCAACGTGAAACCAACGGTCGAGCCAGTGGGACATCTGTCGCTGGCATTCGCCTGACAATCACAAAACCACCAACGCCCCGCCCCGCAACTGGCGCAGGGCTTCCAGACAATAATGAATATACGCCAACGCCGAAAGCGCAGGGACGAGCAGCCCCAGTACGGGCACATGGGCGAGCAGCGCCAGCGTCAGACCGAGCATGAATAAAGGTCTGGCATGACGGCGGCGAATTTCCCGCATTTCCGTTTCCGTCGCATGGGCGGCGAGGCAATCAAAGACGAAGGTTTTGCGGTTAAACCATGCCAGCAACAGCAGCGGCAGCAACAAGCCCGCAAATGGCAGCAACCAGAAGGGCAAGCTCACAAGCCAGCCGATGGCGAAAATCAGCGTCGCCACAATACTGTTCCACAGGGCGGCGATGAAACTGTCCTGACCCATCAACGCCAGTTCAGGATATTCCCGCGCCGCGACCTTTTTCAAGAGCCAGGGCAGCACAAACACCGCCGCAATCAGGGTGGTGGTGAGATAGGCGAAAACGAGAATCGCCCCCCAACCGCCCAGATACGCCAACACATGCGCGAGCCAAACCAGCCCCCATGTGACCAGAAAAGCAAACGGCGGATGCCCGATCAGCCACGCCACCAGCATCGAAAGCCCCCACCACGCAAGGGCAAACCACAATAAAAACGAAACCGCCGCCGGAGCCAGCAAATACCGCCACAACCCCGGCTTCGCCAAACTCGCCACGCTGCGCACGAGCGCCTGAAAAATTTTATTCAAAACGGGTACTCCTGATGAAGTGTTTGTACGCCACCAAAACGTACATCATTAACAGGCTGTTGATTTTCTCCAAAAAACCGTCATTTTCCGTTCTCAAATGACGAAAAATCAGGGGGTTTGGAAGCATTTTTAGAGTTTTTCAACAACCTGTTAACAAACATAATCCGCCTGCGTACATTGTAAAGGTCTTGAAAAGGAACGCCATCATGCCAAGAGCCGCTGTCGGACATAATCATCGCATCGCCATGCGTATTCGGCCTGAAGACAAAATCAAACTCATGCGGGCGGGCGCGCTGGAGCAGACCGATTTGACGGAATTCGTCCTGCGAAATGCCTTGCTTGCCGCCGATGCGGTCATCGAACAGGCAGAGCGCGTAGCGCTCTCCGAGCGTGACAGCCTGCGCGTGCTGGAATTACTGGAAAACCCCCCGCAGCCGAACGCCCGTCTGATCGCGGCAGCGCAAGCCTTGCCGAATTGAGCGCGGTTATGACCTTGCCGCGCTGGCACGAAGAACCCATCACCAAACAGCACAACCGCAAGGATTTTGATTGCGGGCAGGCTGAACTTGACCGGTTTTTGCACAATTTCGCCCGCCAAAGCCACGAACGCTACGGCGCGAAAACCTTTCTGGCGATAGATGATCTGGATGGAAAAACCGTGTACGGCTATTACAGCCTAAGCCCCGCATCCATCGCCTATGCCCGCACACCCGCGCTGGCGCGTCGGGGCTTGGGACATTACGACATCGGCGGTTTTCGTCTGGTATGGCTGGCGGTGCGTACCGACCTGCAAGGGCGAGGATTCGGCGGTCAACTCCTGCTCGCCGCTGCCTGCGGGTCGCGTCAGAAATCGGCGGAACCGTCTTGCTGATCGACGCAAAAAACGAACAAGTCGCCGCCTGGTATGCCAGTTACGGCGCAATGCCCCTACTGGACGCGCCCCGGTCTTTGCTGCTGCCGCTGAATGTGATTGCGGCTGCGCTTAAGGCTGCGCGTCATCCAGATTAATCCGGCTCGCGCTACCGTCGTCGCGGATGTTCCCTTCTCCCCTTGTGGGAGAAGGTGCCCCGCAGGGGCGGAAGAGGGGTATGGTTCCGCATGTTCGGCGTTATTCCGTGCTGAACCACTACCCCCTCTCCCCAGCCCTCCCCTACAAGGGGGAGGGAGTAAAGCAAGCCAAATGGAAGGAATTGAATCATGTCCAAGCGCTTCGTTTTAACAGCGGCACGTCCCGTCCTGCAAGATAACGCGCCTGCCATCTTGCAACTGGAATTTGCCGATGGTCTGCGTCTGCCGCTGGATTTGTCGGACATCATCAACTATTTCCCTTCGCTCGCCCGACTCAAAAATCCGGCGGTATTCGCCACGGCAACCCTTGCGGATAGCGGGCGGTTTCTCGCATGAATTCATCTGGAACTGGATGGCGAAAAACAAGCCGCCTGATTAGCCTTCACCGCCCTCCAACTCTACCCGGCTCACCGCCCAAACATCCTCACCGAATCCGTTCAGCCACCATTCCAACATCCCGCTATCGACCACCGTCGCGGTGATTTCCAGAGTGTCCTCGTCGATTTCCCGCGCGCTCTGGTCGGTTGATAAAGGCGTTTCCAGCAAATGCGTGCCGCGCACTTTGTCGATGCAAAATTTCAGACGGACACGGCGACCATCGCCAAAACCGAATTTTCCTTCGGCGTCGTATTTTTTAAGATTAAAATCCTTGGGACGCTCGAAAGTGAGCGTGGAAACTTTAACGTCGAGAATGCGGTGCAGCGCGAGGATGCGTTCATTGTCGAAGCCCCGATAGCGCGCGACCAGATACAGGCAGACGCCTTGTTGCGCCAGACCGAGCGGCATCACGTCGTCCTCACGGCGAGTGCCTGCGCTGTTGCGATAGTCGATATGCAACCAGCGATTCCCAAACAGCGCCTCGCTCACCGCTTCTAAAATGCCGCTTTTGATTTTGGGCGGCAGCAAGGGCTGGCTGGTCGCCACCACGCGCACCTTCTCCGACCATTCGCGTTCCAGCCTGGCGTTGCCGGTTGGGGCAAGGTTGTAGCGCGCCTGCTCGAAAATCCCCTGCATGGATTTCATCAGCCTGGCGGGCAGCAGATTGTTCAGATACTCCTCCGCCAGCCGCAACAACAGGGATTCCTGCGGCGTCAGGTTGGGCGCTGAAAACCCCTTGGCATGTTCCAGCCAGCGATAACCGTAGGGTTTGCTGCGGTCATCGCGCTCAATTTCAAAATGCTCGCTCAAGGTTTCCAGTTGCCGCTGGATGGTGCGTAATTCACGCTCAATCCCCGCTGCCTTGAGTTGCTTCTGCAAATCCGGGGCAGAGACTCTTCCATGACGAGGAATTCGCCGCAGCAATTCCAGACAGAGCATGACTGTTTCAAGAGCGTCGGGACGTTTGGGCATGGGTTTTCTCCGGGGCATGAGTACGCGATTATGTCAAAAAACCGATCTGCGCGCCGCTCCCATCTTTCAACGCGCATTCCGATTCGAGCGCGGCAACCAGCATAACGGGCGTCGTCACCGGATGAAAACGACTTTGCCGTATGACCGCCGCAAAATCGCCGGGCGTCAGTTTGTTCATGCGCGTCACCCGATTCTGCAAATTGGTTGGCGGTGCGGGCAGTTTCAATTGCGCGCAGTGACGGCGCAATAGTTCCCAAGCCTGTTCGGAACGCAAAAAATCAAATTTCACCTTGAGGTCAAAACGGCGCAGCGCCGCCTGATCCAAACCCTCCATGAGATTGGTCGAAGCGATGAACACACCGGAAAAAGCCTCCATCTGCGTCAGCATCTCGTTGACTGCCGTCACCTCCCAACTGTTTTGAGCAGCGCGACGGTCTTGCAGAAAACTATCCACCTCGTCGATTAACAGCAACGCGCCTTCCCGTTCCGCCTCATGAAAGGCGCGCGCCATATTTTTTTCGGTTTCACCGACCCACATGGACACCAAATCGGAAGCCCGCTTGACCAGCAACGGCATATCGAGGCGTTCCGCCAACCAGCGTCCATAAGCCGTTTTCCCTGTACCCGGCGGACCGTACAGACACAACCGCCCCGCACGGCTTTGCACAAGTCCCTCGGCAATCTGGCTCAAATCGACATCGGCATGAATAAATTGCGGGTCGTACACTTCTGGCAACCGATTAGGGTCGTGCCGCCGGACAGGACGATGCGACTGGGCTTCCAGGGTATTGTTCACCAACAACTCGAACGCGCCCTCTACGTCCAGCACCTTCTGTTCTCCAAGCTCATCGCGGATGGCGCGCACCACATCAGCCGCCTTACTCACCACAGCGGGGGCAAGCGATTCGGAAGCGGCAAAGCGCGTGATCGCTCGACGATCCAGCACATCGACGCACAGCGTTTGTAACAGGCGTTCACGTTGTTTTTGCGAAGGCAGCGGCACTTCAATCACCATGTCGAAACGCCGCATAAACGCCGGGTCAATCCAGCAAATCGAATTTGAAATCCAGATAACCGGCGTCGTATTTTCTTCCAGCATCCGGTTCATCCAAGCTTTACTGGATTGTGCGGTACTTTGGCTAAAAAACCAGCCATCGTTGAAAATATCTTCCACTTCGTCAAAGACAAGGAGCGCTTTACTGCTTGCAAAAAAATATTGCGCCGCGCGCAAAGCGCACAAGCGTCCTATGCCCTTTATCGGATCGCCATCCTCATCCTCGCAGGCAATCTCGAAAAGTTCGCAACCCATATCCTGCGCCAGTATTTTCGCCAACTGACTTTTCCCCGTACCCGGCTCGCCATGCAGAAAAATATTGACGCCCTGACGATGTGATGTCAGCGCATTTTTGAGATAGGGTCGCAAAATGGCAAGACAAGGCGCGATGTGCTCAAAATCTTCCAGAGCAAGTTGCGCGCGGCTCGCAGGCGCAACCCTGTCCCGAATCAGGCTAATCGGGTCGGAATCAGCAGAATAAATGCTATCGGCAAATTTGTCGGAGAGCAGACCAAATTTACGGGTAAGGTCGTTGTTGTCGCTATCGACAGTAATGATGTGCGAACGCGCCAACATTCCCTGCGGGGAAAATGATGCTCGAATATCGCGTTCAGGAATATCAAGCACTGTCGCCAAAATATGAACTGTCTTTACAGTAGACAATTCGTGCCCAATTGTCTCTGCTGCCTCACGCAGCATGTTTTCATTCTTCAGCGTTACGACAAATGCAAGAACTCGGCAATCCGTTTCCGACAAGCCGACCAGCGTAGACAAGCGAGCAACATTTCTGGCGAGACAGGTTGGTATGGTCGCATTACGCGCCATGCGCTCGCTTTCCAGATACATCCGGTGTAGTTCAGCGTTGACCTCTTTGGCATCAAAATCCCTTTCCGGTTCCAGCCATTTCTCCAAACCGATGGCGCTGGCAAGTTCATCACCATTAAAGAAGTCCCTCCTATCCACAAAATGCTTGCGTCCGCCCAGCGGAACCAGCAAACGCATAATCCAGAGCCGAAGCAGCGATGAGGCAGGGTAAACCTCGGTAGTTCCAGAACCAGAGTAATAACGACGACGTGCCATGATGATCTCCTTTGGGTGTAATTTCACGTTGGAGCGCCATTGTTGACTGCTGGTGCGACAGGATGTGACGCATTTGGTATTTGGCTCAGGCTGTTGGGTGGCAACGGAGTTCGACGAAGCGAAGCGACGGCAAAAGCGAAGCGCCTTCCACCATTCGGCGATTCACCGCGCACACCACCCATTTGTCGACTCTTGGCATTGTTGCGTGAACAGTTGCAGCGTGGGTAAAAAATATGTAAAATGATAAACATCATAGAAACCCCAGAACAATGACGAAAGGATTGAACATGAAACTAGACATCCAGTCCAATGAAAAATACTTCAAGTCTGACAGCATTCCTTCTGGCAGAAGTGCCAAGAAATTCTTTAAGCAACTAAGTGAGAATGTGTTCGAACAGTCTTACGCTTACTACAAAAAAAGCGGTTATCTTTACATGCCAATACTTTATAATGAAGAGATGATGTCATCAACGTTTTCTGTAGCTATAGACAAAATTACGAATATACACTGCTCTGAATGGGTATTTGATAAAAAATCCTTAAAGAACATTACTAGAGATAAGGAATCACGCGCTATGGAATCACGCGCTATCGATTTCTGGTGCTCAACACCGAATGGTGTCCATTATTTTATTGAACTAAAACACGGACGCTATTGTACAAGCGAAGGAAAAAGTAAAGGTGAAGTTGTTGAAGTTGTTAAAGAACGCCTCAAAGTCTTAATACAACAATTGGACGACATAAAACGAATCAAGCCCAACTGGAGTGAAGTAACAGACTTGCCGGTCGGAATTATGGTAGTAATGGGTTGGCACAACAAAAAATACAAGTCTGTTGATGCATCAGAAAACACTCTCTGCGATCAGGTTTATGATTTTTTTGACAAACGTAAAAACCTCCAACTACTTTCATTCACATGGAAAATACCTAGTGAAATCCAAGAGCAACAGAAAGACGAGGAGATAACCCCTTGGGTTTCAATTCTATTCATCACCAACAAAAAGAAGTAAACAAAATTTTTCACACGATGCTTCCTGTCGCGTGAAATAGCAAGCGTAGCGCGGACATCATCTGTAGGGTGGAAAAGCGAAGCGCCTTCCACCATTGGGCGGTTCATCGTACACATCTACCCATTTGTCGCCTCTTGGCGGTGTTGCGTGAACATAGGTTTGATGGTGGATAACGCTGCGATTATCTACAGATATCCGCGCTACGCTTGCTGGCATTGAGTGGCTTGCAGTTTACCTCAGCCCGCCACTATGACAGTAACCCGCAGTTGCTCACCCATATTTTCGTCGTAAATCGCGCCGAAAATGATGTTAGTGCCTTCGGTAGCACCTTCATTCACAATTGTCATCACTTCGCGGACTTCCTTCATTTTCAGGGTGCGCCGTGCAGCAGTGATATTGACCAACAACCCTTTGACCTCTGACAAATTGGCAGCCTCCAGCAACGGCGAGGAAAGAGCTTGTTTGGCGGCGACGTGGGCACGGTCTGCGCCGGAAGCTACGGCGTAACCCAGCATGGCGTAACCGGATTCGCCCATTATGAGACACACATCTTCAATGTCGACACTGACAAGACCGGGTACGGTGAGGATTTCGGCAATACCACTGACTGCATTTCTGAATGCCACGTCGGCGGCCTTGAAGTATTCATTTATCAGGCTTGCATCTTCGCTTTTCACTTCTATTAGTTTGTCGTTCGGAATGACGATGAGTGAATCGACATAGCGGACGAATGCAGTGATGTCCATCTCGGCATTGTTCATGCGTTCCCTGCCCTCAAAAGAGAAGGGTTTGGAAACCACGCCAACAGTGAATATGTCCAATTCACGTGCCACTTCAACAACTGCTGGCGCAGCATTGACGCCGCTATCGCCGCCCATACCGACGACCACGATCACCATGTCCGCGCCGGAAAGTTGCGCCACGATAAGCTCACGGTCTGCTGCTGCTACGGGCTTGTTCAATGTCAGCTTGCTTGCCGCCTGACAACGGCTCAACGCTTGGACATCTGTGTCGACGGCGATAAATTCCACGCCCTGTACGCCTTCCCGAAGCATGTAATCTACGGCGCTACAGCCAGCGCCACCCACACCGACAACCTTGATACAAACGCCAGATTCCCGATCATGTTGCATGATAATTTCCTCGTGCCGTGGTTAGAGATGACCTCATTATCGACATCAATACGACAGAATGTGACGCATGGCGTACAAGAACTGTATGCGACGCATTTTGTCGCAAACCAGAGGCATCATGTTCCACAAGGAGAAACCCACATGCACGGTGAACCCCCTTCCCGTCTACCAGCTACCCTGCCCGACATCGACCTCGAACTTGCGGCATTTGTGGAAGAAGAAGTCAGCATTCCGGCACCTTCGTGATGAGGAGCAAGAACATAATATGAGCACACAAAATGATACGCCAAAAGACGAGTTGCTGGACAAGCACTTTGAAAACGACAAATGGGGGCTGGTCAATATACTGAAATCGGCGGACAGAAGAATCGGACGCAGGCGTTTAGAAATGATGCGAAGAAAAACGCATAATATTGCGGCAAATAAAGTTCTGGGATTACGGATGGAAATCTCCGATGGAATTCGTCAGCACAAGGTTGTAGACAAGGAGCTACAACCTAAAGCATAAAGCATTCTAACCATTTCATAATGCGGATTAACTTTTCTGTGTTCCAGTCAGAATATGACAGATTTCAACACACAGTTTTTCGGGTAGAGTCATCTCGCTTTCGTCGTCAAGAGCGCATCTGGCTTCGTATCTTTTCCAGTCATCCCAAGGTTTATCAAGATAAATCAACCATAACCACCCATTGTTAGAGCTTGGTGAATAGCCATATCTTTTCGCCAAATCACTCAACCTTTCTTTACAATTATCTACAATTGATTCACCATCCTTATTACTATTATTAAGTTTAATACCAAGAAGAACGTTTGAGTAAGGAACCCCTTGTGGTTCAATAGCAATATTCAGAGAACCAAATTTGCACAAAATCGGTCGATCGTAGTGCCCATCCTTCTCATAAATATCCGCTTCCCATTTAATACCATAAGGCAAGGGATGTTGGCACTTAAGCCATTCAATACGGCACTTTATAAGTTTCCCAATTTTCTCCATCGGATACATCATGGTCTCTGTTGCGTCAATGAATTCAGCCAAAAAACTGGTTTTCTTCGGGGATTCTAAAAGAAGCTCCGGAATATATTTTTTCAGTTCGACAAGAACGTATTTCCAGGCAACACACCACCATTTTCCTTTATGGCTATCACGCTCCGCTAGTGGAAAGCTATCTTCTGACGGTTGGTTTCCACTCGGCGTTAGATAGATAATGCAATAATTGTCTTTATTCAAGTTTTTTAGATGCTCAAGATAATCATTCACCTGTCTTGGCTGATCTTGCGCCGCATTCTTATTTTCAATCGCCAAAATTTTACTTTCAGACTTGAGAATGATGTCTATTCTGCGTAACTCCTTATTTTTTATTGTGTACGTGGGATCTTCAGTCTTAATAGTAATTTTTTCTCCGGCAGTGAAAAAATTGGGGATGCCACAAACTTCAAGAAAAGCTTTCCGTAACCGGACATCTTCAAACAGGAAAGCAAGAATGTCCGAGAGACGAGTTTCGTTCAGTGAAATGAACTGAAATACGGAAAAATTTTCGGTTGTCATGATATGCGTCCTTACTCAAAGCACTTGTGCATTATATCAACATTTTCGTGCTGTACGTACTTCCTCTTCGAAGCCCCACTGTCACCCCATACGCAATACGACACATCCTGACGCACCCTGATGTCAGAATGGTAAACGCTGTAACCAACAGGGCGCTTCCCGTAACCATGTTGCGAATGTGCCCCTGCCAGCCAATCCATCCAACTTATGACACAGGAGAACCGAAATGCGTCAAATTATTCTCGACACCGAAACCACCGGCTTGAACCCTCGACGCGGACATCGCCTCATCGAAGTTGCGGGCATAGAAATGGAAAACCGCCGCCTTACCGGACGCTATCTACATTTTTACTGCAACCCGGAACGGGAAGTTGATGCGGGTGCGCTGGCGATACATGGCGTCACCAATGAGTTTCTCGAAGACAAGCCAAAGTTCGCGCAAATCGCCAAAGAACTTGTGGATTTCATCGCCGACGCTGAACTTATCATTCATAATGCCCCGTTCGACCTCGGTTTTCTTGACATGGAGTTTGCTCGCCTCGACCTCCCTCCTACGCAGAAAATCTGCGCCAATGTGCTGGACACCCTGCCAATGGCGCGCGAACTTCATCCCGGCAAACACAATAATCTGGATGTCCTCTGCGAGCGTTACCAAATCAGCAACGCCCACCGCACCCTGCACGGTGCGTTGCTGGACGCAGAATTACTGGCGGAAGTCTATCTCACCATGACGCATCAGATTGATCAACGCCCTGTCGGAGAAAAACGCCATGCAGATTGCTGATGCTTTCAAGCCTATCCAGTATTTCGACATTAATCCGACAGGTCGGGATTACGTCGTGGGCGATATTCACGGCTACTGGGATTTGGTGTCCCGGTTGATGGATTCGGTTGATTTTGATGGTAGCGCCGACCGTTTATTTTGCACAGGCGATTTGATCGACCGTGGTCCGCAGTCCGACAAGGTGCTGGATTATCTGGACAAACCATATTTCCATTCGGTTTGCGGCAATCACGAGGAGATGCTGCTCAGTGTTCATGCTGAAGGAAATACGGATGCGGACATTGATTTGAACGCGACGTATAACGGGTTTGAATGGTATCGGGGCATCGACGATCTGGACAGAATGCTCATCGCCATTGAACTGGCAAAACTTCCTCTGTTGATTCAGATTGCCACCCATCATGGCACGATCGGCATTGCCCATGCGGATATTCCCTATCCGCTGGATTGGCAGCAGTTGATTGCGGCATTGAGCAACAGGGCATCCAGGGAAAAAACCGTTGAAGCGGTTATCTGGGGAGAGAGCCGATTACAGCATCAATTGACGCCTGAAAAAACCGTGGGCGCCATTGACCATGTTTATCTGGGGCATGTTCATATGGGTAAGGCGATGTTCAAGGTAGGCAATATCCGATATATTGATCCTGATTTTCATGGTTGGGCGATGGCGACACCGAAGAAAAGAAAGCGCGCCACGGCACCTTATATGGTGCAGATTCAGCCTGAAGTTCGTGTAATTTCCCTATAACCGCCGCGCTCACCGCACGCTGCACGGTACGTTGCCGGACGCCGAATGACTGGCGGAAACCTTGCCATGACGGTATAAATTGGAACGCATGTCGTCACATCCATATCTGGAGAACACCATGTCATCCGATACCAGGCTCCTTCACCGCTGCGCCGAAGCCATCGCGCAGGCTTCCGGTTTGCTTATTACGGCGGGCGCGGGTATGGGGGTCGATTCCGGGCTGGCGGATTTTCGCGGGGCGGAAGGTTTTTGGCGGGCTTATCCGGCGTTGCAGGCAGAAGGGCTGCGCTTTGAGGAAATCGCCAATCCGGAAGCCTTTGTGCGTCACCCTGAACTCGCCTAGGGTTTCTACGGGCATCGGCTGCTGCGGTATCGGGAAACGCAGCCGCATCGCGGTTTTGCCATCTTGCGGGAAATCGCCGCGCAGTTGCCGGATGGGGCGTTCGTGTTCACCAGCAATGTAGACGGGCATTTTCAGAAAGCGGGTTTCGCGCCGGATACGGTATGGGAAGTGCACGGCTCAATCCATCACCTGCAATGCGCCGAACCTTGTTCCGCTCATCTCTGGGCAGCGGATGGATTCGAGCCAATCGTCGATCCGGTTTCCTGTCGTCTTGTTTCACCTTTGCCGACCTGCCCGCATTGCGGCGGTCTGGCACGTCCCAATATCTTGATGTTTGGCGATTATGCCTGGCAGGAAGAACGTGCCTTGTCGCAGCAAGCGCGTTGTGAGGCGTGGCTCACGCGGGCGAGAAAACCGATGCTCATCGAGTTGGGCGCAGGCAAAGCCGTCGCCACCGTCCGCCGTTTCGGTGAAGGATTGGGCTACCCGCTCATCCGCATCAACCTGCGTGATCCTGATGTTGGCAAGGCGAAACATATCAGCGTGCCGTTGGGTGCGCTGGCTGCGCTTGAAGGAATTGAGGCGGCATTGAGTTGCAAGCAAGCGTAGCGCGGACATCATCTGTAGGTGCTGGCAGCGGGTTTCGACAAAGCGAAGCGCCTTCCACCATTCGGCGGTTCATCGCGCGCACCACCCATTTGTCGACGCTTGGCGGTCGTGCGCGAATACAGATTTAATGATGACGCTGCGCTCATCCACCCGGATGCCTGCGTTTGGCAACCTGCCGGCGGCTTTGCCGCCACAAATTACTGACACCCGCCACCTGTCACCCGATTCCTGATGGCATCATCCCCTTCATCCCGCGCAGCAGTTTGCCGATGCCGCCTTTTGAAAACTGCTTCATCATTTTCTGCGTCTGCTCAAATTGTTTCAGTAGCCGGTTCACTGCCTGCACCTGTACGCCCGCGCCAGTGGCGATGCGGCGTTTGCGGCTGGCTTTGATGAGTTCCGGTTTTTCGCGTTCGGTCGGGGTCATGGAGTTGATGATGCCTTCCACCTGACGAATCATTTTGTCTTCCGTGCCTTGCGGCAGTTGTCCGGCGGCCTGGGCAATCTGGCTGGGGAGTTTGTCCATTAATGCGGTCATGCCGCCCATTTTTCGCATCTGCCCGATTTGTTCCTTGAAATCGTTCAGGTCGAAGCCTTTGCCGCTTTTCAGTTTTTTGGCGAAGGCAAACGCCTTTTCTTCGTCGATGCCTTTTTGCGCTTCTTCAATCAGCGAGAGCACATCGCCCATGCCGAGAATGCGCGATGCCATGCGTTCGGGGTGGAAGGCTTCCAGACCTGTGAGTTTTTCGCCGACGCCGGAAAACTTGATGGGCTTGCCGGTGACATGGCGCACGGAGAGCGCCGCGCCGCCGCGCGCGTCGCCGTCCAGTTTGGTGAGCACGATGCCGGTCAAAGGCAGGGCTTCGTTGAAGGAGCGGGCGGTGTTCACGGCATCCTGACCCAGCATGGCGTCGACCACGAACAGGGTTTCGATGGGGTTCAACGCGGTGTGCAGCGCCTTGATTTCCGCCATCATCGCTTCGTCGATGGCGAGCCGCCCTGCCGTGTCGACCAGCACCACGTCGCAATAGTGGCGTTTCGCCCAATCCACGGCGGCAAGCGCGATGGCTTCCGGCTTCTGGTCTGGCGAGGAGGGGAAAAATTCGATGCCCGCCTGCCCCGCGACGGTCTGCAACTGGGCGATGGCGGCGGGGCGATAAATGTCGCAGGAGACCACCAGCACTTTCTTTTTCTGGCTTTCTTTCAGGAGTTTGCCGAGTTTACCCACGGTGGTGGTCTTGCCCGCGCCCTGCAAACCCGCCATCAGGATGACGGCGGGAGGCAAGGTGGCGAGGTTCAGGCCTTCATTCGCGCCGCCCATTAACGCCGTCATCTCCCGATGCACGACGCCGACCAAGGCCTGACCGGGCGTGAGCGAACCGATGACGGCTTCGCCTAACGCCTTTTCTTTCACGGCGGCAATAAAATCCTTGACCACGGGCAGGGCGACATCCGCCTCTAAAAGCGCCATGCGAACTTCGCGCAAAGCCTCGCCGATATTGGCTTCTGTGAGTCGCGCTTCCCCGCGCAGGGTTTTCATTACTTTGGCAAGACGTTGCGTCAGATTATCAAGCATGGCAGCTTCGAGTAGAATTTCGGGATGTCTATTGTAAATCAGCTCACCCTTTTCGGTTTGGCGGGCGTTGTCTACCTGCTGCTTGGCTTCCACTTCTGGCGCACGCGCTGGTCGGAGAAATACGCGGGTGCGGTCGCGCCTGCCGTTGCCAGAGTGGAGAAAATGCTCACCGGCATCGCCCTGTTTCTGCACGCCACGGGCTTGCAGATGGCGTTGTTCGGTTCCGGTGCGCCTCAGATGCAGTTTTCTTTTGGTCTCGCCTTTTGCCTGATGGTGTGGCTGGCGGCGCTGATTTATTGGCTGGAAAGTTTTCAGGCGCGCATGGACGGCGTACAGCCCATTGTGCTGACGACGGCGGCGCTGGCGGCGTTTCTGCCGCTGGTTTTTACGCACAGCCACGCGGTTCCCCACAGTAACACCCTGATTTTCCGTCTGCATTTTCTCGCCGCCATGCTGTCTTACGGCTTGTTCGCACTGGCGGCGGCACAAGCCCTGTTCATGCGGCTGGTCGAAAAACGCCTGCATCACCCGGAACGCTCCCGCCGTCTGGCGAGTATGCCGCCGCTTTTGGCGCTGGAAGCCTTGCTGTTCCGTATGCTCACCATCGCCTTCCTGCTCCTGACGCTGGCGGTAGGGAGCGGGCTGTTTTTTTCGGACACCCTGTTCGGTAAGGCGCTGACCTTCGACCACAAAACGATTTTCGGCATCATTTCCTGGATGATTTTTGCCATTCTCCTCCTGGGTCGCCACCTCTACGGCTGGCGCGGACGACGGGCGCTGAACTGGACGCTGACGGGCTTCGCGGTGTTGCTGCTCGCCTATGTTGGCAGCCGCTTCGTGGTGGAAGTTTTGCTCAACCGAGCCTGATCCTTTGGACGAAATCCCCCTTTCCCTGCTCTTCGGACTTCTGATGGCGCTTCTGGCGCTGTCGGCATTTTTTTCCCTGAGCGAAACCGCGATGATGGCGGCAAACCGCTATCGCCTGCGCCACCGCGCCAGCGAAGGGCATCTGGGCGCGAAGCTGACACTGGCGTTGCTCGCGCGCACCGACCGGCTGTTGGGCGTCATCCTGTTGGGCAACAATCTGGTCAATATCGGCGCCGCCACGCTGGTGAGCGTGATCAGCATCCGTCTGTTCGGCAATGATGAATGGATGCTGGGCATGGCCACCCTGTTGCTGACCTTTGCCATTCTGGTGTTTTCCGAAATCACGCCCAAAATCATCGGCGCGACTTATGCCGACCGCTTGAGCCAGGCATTGAGTTTTGTTTTTACGCCGCTGATTCGCGTACTGTATCCGGCCATCTGGTTCACCAATCTGTTCGTCAGCGGTCTGCTCAAGCTGATGGGGTTATCCCTGCGTCCGGCGGCGGGCGCGCCCAAGCTGACATCGGAAGAACTCCGCACGCTGGTGATGGAGAGTCGGGAGCTGATTCCCGCCACGCACGCCAGTATTCTGGTGAACCTGTTCGACCTGGGTAAAATCGCCGTGGAAGACGTGATGACGCCACGCGGCAATATCGAAATGCTGGATGTCGACGCCGACTGGGAAGACGTGAAAAAACGTCTCGCCGCCTGCGGACATTCCCGCCTGCCCGTGTGCCACGAGGCGCTCGATCAGCTGCTGGGCGTGCTCTCCATGCGGCAGGTGTTGCCGCATCTGGGCGACGACGATTTTGACGAAGACAGGTTGCGGACGCTGTTGCGACCGCCGTATTACATCCCCGCCGGAACCCCGCTGATTGCCCAACTGGGATTTTTTCAGGAAAACCGGCAACGCTTCGGTTTCGTGGTCGATGAATACGGCGAAATTCTGGGCATCATCACATTGGAAGACATTGTTGAGGAAATTGTCGGCGAATTCACCACCGCCCTCCCCGGCGCGCCGAAGACGCTCGCCTGGGACAAAGAAGGCAGCGTCATCGTTGAAGGCGGGCAGTCCTTGCGCGATTTGAACCGCAAGCTGAAACTCGACTTTCCGCTGGATGGCCCCAAAACCCTGAACGGCTTGATTCTGGAGCAACTGGAAGACATCCCCGAAGCCAGAGTCTGCCTGAAATTGCATGGTGTTGCCGTGGAAGTCATCCAGACCCAGGACAAGAGCGTCAAGACGGCGCGAATTTTCCGGCAGCGACAGCAGGATGCGTAAAGGCGTGTCGACAACAGGGAAAAAACCCCTGCTTTTTGACATCAAACATCAATAACCCTTTACAAACTGTTGATGTCGTTGCATTATCAACCACCATTTATGATGTTTACGGTTTAATTATGGCTGAATCTGACACAACATCAACTCTGAGCGGACTGGCACTGGCACTGGTGCGGGCGAACCTGCTGGACGGCAGCGAGGCGGAACGTCTACTGGGGCAGGCGGTCGCCAACTACACTTCTTTTCCTGAAGAATTGACCAAAAGCGGCGGCATTCAGTCCTCTGCGCTGGCAAAATTCACTTCTGAAACTTTCAATACGCCACTCCTTGACCTGGACGCTTACGATGAAGCCTGGTTCCCGACCGATACAGTCGATCAAAAACTCATCGCTTTGCATCGCATTCTTCCGCTTTGCAAACGCGGCAATCGTTTGATTGTTGCCACGGCAGACCCTGCCAATCGGCGTGGTCTGGATGAAATCCGCTTTCAGAGCAATCTGACCCTCGAATGTATCGTCGTAGACATTGGCAAGCTATTGCCTCTGGTCGACAAGTTTTCGGAAGGCGCCGGTGAGACACTGAAAAAGCTGACCGACGATAGCATGGATGGTCTCGATTTTGCGGACGAGAACGGAGAGAGTACAGGCGACACTACTGATGTAGACGACGCACCGGTCGTCAAGTTCCTGCAAAAAGTGCTGATCGACGCCATCAACGAAGGCGCTTCCGACATTCACTTCGAGCCTTACGAAAAATTCTATCGCATCCGTTTTCGCACAGACGGCGCCCTGAAAGAAGCCGTAGCGCCTCCGCTCTCCATCAAGGACAAAATCGCTTCGCGTATCAAAGTGCTCTCCCGGCTCAATATCGCGGAAAAGCGTGTGCCGCAGGATGGTCGCATGAAGCTGGTGCTGTCAAAATCCCGCGCCATCGACTTTCGGGTCAGTACCCTGCCCACCCTGCACGGTGAAAAAATCGTGATGCGGATTCTCGACCCGACTTCCGCCACACTGGGTATTGAGGCTTTGGGTTACGAGCCAGAGCAAAAAGCGGTGCTGCTGGACGCCGTGCAACGTCCCTACGGCATGGTGCTGGTCACCGGCCCTACCGGCTCCGGCAAAACGGTGTCGCTCTACACCTGTCTCAACATTCTGAACAACCCCGACATCAACATTTCCACCGCCGAAGACCCGGCGGAAATTAATCTGGCAGGGATCAATCAGGTCAATGTCGACGATAAATCCGGTCTTACCTTCGCCGCCGCGCTACGCTCCTTTCTGCGGCAAGATCCGGATGTCATCATGGTGGGTGAAATCCGCGACCTGGAAACGGCAGAAATCGCCATCAAAGCGGCGCAGACCGGGCACATGGTGCTCTCCACCCTGCACACCAACGACGCGCCGCAAACCCTGAACCGTTTGATGAACATGGGGATTCCCACCTTCAACATCGCTTCCAGCATCCTGCTGGTTACGGCGCAGCGTTTGGCACGCCGTTTATGCACTTGCAAGCAACCCATGGAAGTCCCCAAACAGGCGCTGCTCGAAGCGGGCTTCAGTGAAGCGGAACTGGATGGTTCCTGGACCCTGTATGGACCCAAAGGTTGTGACCGCTGCAAGGGGAAGGGCTACAAGGGGCGCGTCGGCATTTATCAGGTGATGCCGGTCACCGAAGAGATTCAGCGCATCATCATGGACAACGGCACTTCATTGGACATTGCTGCCCAGGCCGCGAAAGAAGGGGTCAAAAACCTGCGCGAATCGGGACTTTTGAAAGTCAAGCAGGGTCTGACCTCGCTTGATGAAGTATTGAGCACGACCAACGTTTAAAAAGGAAAGCGAACATGGCTACAAAGTCCAAGGCTGCCAACAGGGTTAAGGAATACACCTTCATCTGGGAAGGCAAAAACCGGGAAGGCAAGAGGGTCAACGGCGAAACGCACGCCTCGACCGAAACCGTGGCGCAGTCCACTCTGCGCCGCCAGGGCATTACGGTTTCCAAAATCAAAAAACAACGCTACCAGACGGGCAAGAAAATCACCGAAAAAGACATCACGATGTTTACCCGACAACTGGCCACCATGATGAAAGCCGGTGTCCCCCTGTTGCAGGCTTTCGACATCGTCGGGCGTGGTCACGCCAATCCTTCGGTCGGTAGACTGTTGCTGGACATCAAATCCGAGGTTGAAACCGGGAATTCGCTGTCCACGGCGTTCAGAAAATACCCGCTGTATTTTGACGCCCTTTTCTGCAATCTGGTGCAAGCGGGTGAACAAGGCGGTATTCTCGATGCCCTGCTGGAACGGCTGGCTGAATACAAAGAAAAGATGCTCGCCATCAAGAGCAAAATCAAAGCCGCCCTCTTCTACCCGATTGCCATTATCGCTGTCGCCGTTGTTGTCACGGTCGTCATCATGCTGTTTGTGATTCCGGCATTCAAAGAAATTTTCACGGATTTTGGCGCGGAACTTCCTTTACCCACGCAAATCGTTATTGGCATATCGGACTTTTTTGTGGAGTACTGGTGGATCGTCATTCCAGTTCCTGTCGCTGCGATCTGGTTCTTTCTCTATACCTGGAAACGCTCGGAAACCATGCAGATGGTGATGGATCGCTATTTGTTGCGCGTCCCTGTGTTTGGTGACCTGGTCCGGAAATCCACCATTGCGCGCTGGAACCGTACTCTGGCAACCATGTTTGCGGCGGGCGTCCCTTTGGTGGAATCACTGGATTCCGTCGGGGGCGCATCCGGTAATTACGTCTATAAAGTCGCCACGCACCGTATTCGCAATGATGTCAGTACCGGTATGAGCCTGACGAGTTCGGTGCAAAGCACCAATCTTTTCCCCAACATGGTGACGCAGATGATTTCCATCGGTGAGGAATCCGGCGCGCTGGAGGACATGCTGGGCAAGATTGCCGACTTCTATGAAGATGAGGTCGATGATGCCATTGCCGCACTGTCCAGCCTGATGGAACCGATGATCATGGTCGTTTTGGGGGTCGTCATTGGCGGTTTGGTGGTTGCCATGTACATGCCTATCTTCAAACTGGGCGCTGTTGTTTGATGCTGGAAGCATTGCTCAGGGCGGAGTTTTTCCCGATTACCCTGGGCTTGACGGGCTTGATGATGGGCAGTTTCTTGAATGTCGTCATCTACCGTCTGCCCAGGATGCTGGAACGTGAGTGGCTCTCGCAGTGCGCTGAACTGCAAGGCGAAAGCTTGCCGGAGGAGGCGGCTTTCAACCTCGCCACGCCGCGTTCCCGTTGCCCGCATTGCGGACATCACATTTCGGCGTGGGAAAACATTCCCGTCATCAGTTACCTGTTTTTGCGCGGCAAGTGCAAATCCTGCCGCGCGCCCATTTCGTTGCGCTATCCGCTGATTGAACTGGCGGCGTCAGGGCTGGGCGTAGCAGCGGCGTGTCATTTCGGCGCGGGCTGGCAGGCGGCGGGAGCCGCTTTGCTCCTGTGGGCTTTGCTGGCGCTCTCGATGATTGATTTCGATACTCAACTGCTGCCCGACAGCATCACCTTGCCACTCATCTGGTTGGGTTTGTTGTTCAATCTTTCCGGTCAGTTCGTGCCCCTGTCGGATGCCGTGATCGGCGCGGCGGCGGGGTATCTCGCGCTCTGGTCGGTATATTGGGCGTTCAAGCTGGCGACGGGCAAGGAAGGCATGGGTTACGGCGATTTCAAATTGTTGGCCGCCCTGGGTGCCTGGATGGGCTGGCTCATGTTGCCGGTCATTGTGCTGATTTCCTCGCTGGTCGGCGCGGTAATCGGCATTGGTCTGATTGTCTTCGCCCGGCATGGACGCAACGTCCCCATTCCTTTCGGTCCCTATCTCGCCATCGCCGGAGCCATCGCGCTGTTCTGGGGCAAGGATCTCAACAGCCTCTATCTGACAGCACTTGGGTAAATCAGGCACCACCCGCTGTTCGCTGTTTATTGCGCCGCAACATGATATTTAACCCACGCCTGTGGTTTGGTTATAATGTTGCCCCTTTGGAGATTCATCATGCCGATTTACGAATATCGTTGCGCCGATTGTGGCTTTCAAAAAGAACACCTGCAAAAACTGAGCGACCCCGTGCTGCGCGCCTGCCCGCAATGCGGCGCACAAAGCTATAAAAAGCTGCTTTCCGCCGCCGGATTCCAGTTGAAAGGCAGCGGCTGGTACGCGACCGATTTCAAGCAACCTTCCGCCAAGCCCTCCAGCCCGCCGCCCTGTCAGGGTGGTGACGGCGCTTGCGCCTGCGCCGCCGCGAGTTGAAGTTTTACGCCGCCGTGTTTGCCTTCAAACCGCCCACCTTCAAGCGTTACTTCATCACGGGTCTGTTGATCTGGGTGCCTTTGGTCATCACCATATGGGTGCTGTCGCTGATTATCAGCGTCATGGATCAATCCCTGCTGCTGTTGCCGGAAGCGATACATCCCAAAAACGTGCTGGGCTTCAACCTGCCCGGCGTGGGGGCGGCGCTCACGCTGGCGACCATTTTTGTCTCCGGCGTACTGGCGACCAACCTGATCGGGCAAAAGCTGTGGCGTTCCTGGGAACAGGTGCTCGCCCGCATTCCGGTGGTCAATTCCCTCTACAACGCGGTCAAGCAGGTTTCCGATACGATCCTGTCCCCTAACGGCAATGCCTTTCGCAAGGCACTGCTGGTGGAATACCCGCGCAAGGGGAGCTGGACGATTGCCTTTCTCACTGGACATCCGGGCGGCGATGTGGCGAACCATTTGCGGGGCGATTACGTCAGCGTCTACGTACCGACCACGCCGAACCCGACTTCCGGCTTCTTCCTGATGATGAAAAGCGAAGAAGTCGTGGAACTCAAGATGAGCGTCGACGAAGCCCTGAAATACATCGTTTCCATGGGCGTCGTGCCGCCCAGGTCAACCGCCAAAACCGGCGCCCAAGCCCACAGCGGCGCCCTGCCGACTTCTTCTTCACCCACTCAAACTTCTGGAAATTCCTGATGCGAACTCATTATTGCGGCGAATTGAACGCCTCTCTCTGTGACCAGACGGTCACGCTTGCCGGTTGGGCGCATCGTCGCCGTGACCACGGCGGCGTCATTTTTATTGACCTGCGCGACCGCGAGGGGCTGGCGCAAATCGTCTGCGACCCCGACCGCGCTGACATGTTCCAGATTGCCGAATCCGTGCGCAACGAGTTTTGCCTGAAAATCACCGGCAAAGTGCGCCCGCGCCCCGCTGGTACGGTGAATCCCAACCTCGCCTCCGGCGAAATCGAAGTGCTCTGTCACGACATTGAAGTCTTGAATCCTTCCATCACGCCCCCTTTTCAGCTTGACGACGAAAACCTGACGGAAACCGTGCGCCTCACCCACCGCGTCATCGACTTAAGACGCCCGGAAATGCAGAAAAACCTGCAACTGCGCTACAAAACCGCGCGCGCCTTCCGCCGTTTCCTCGACGACCACGGCTTTATCGATGTCGAAACCCCCATGCTCACCAAGAGCACCCCGGAAGGCGCGCGCGACTACCTCGTGCCTTCCCGCGTTCATGCCGGACAATTCTTCGCCCTGCCGCAGTCGCCGCAACTCTTCAAGCAGCTCCTGATGGTGGCGGGTTTTGACCGTTACTACCAGATCGTCAAATGCTTCCGTGACGAAGACCTGCGCGCCGACCGCCAGCCCGAATTCACCCAGATCGATATCGAAACCTCGTTCATGAACGAAGCGGAAATCACCGGACTGATCGAGCAACTGATTCGCTACGTCTTCAAGGACGCCATCGACGTCGACCTGCCCGACCCCTTCCCGCGCATGAGCTATGCCGAGGCCATGTCGCGCTTCGGTTCCGACAAACCCGACCTGCGCGTGACCCTCGAACTCGTCGATGTCACCGATGCCGTCGCCGATGTCGCCTTCAAGGTCTTCTCCGGCCCCGCTGCCACCGGCGGGCGCGTCGCCGCCCTGCGGATTCCCGGCGGCGCTGGCCTCACCCGGGGCGAAATCGACGAATACGGTAAATTCGTCGGCATCTACGGCGCCAAGGGTCTGGCTTACATCAAGGTCAATGACGTGAGCCAGGCGAACGAAACCGGCTTGCAATCGCCCATCGTCAAGAACCTGCACGAAACCGCGCTAAAAACCATCCTGCAACGCACGGGCGCGCAATCCGGCGACCTGATTTTCTTCGGCGCGGACAAGACCAAGGTGGTGAACGACGCTTTGGGCGCGCTGCGCGTCAAAATCGGGCACGAAAAGGGCTACTTGAACGGCAAGGCATGGGAACCCCTGTGGGTCATCGACTTCCCCATGTTTGAATACGACGAAGAAGACAAACGCTGGAGCGCCTGTCACCACCCCTTCACCAGCCCCAAGGACGAACACGTCGCCCTCTTGCAAACCGATCCCGGCAAATGCCTCGCCAAAGCTTACGACCTCGCGTTAAACGGTTGGGAAATCGGCGGCGGCTCCATTCGTATCCACAAACCGGAAGTGCAGGAACAGGTCTTTCAGGCATTGAACATCGGCGCAGAAGAGCAACAAGCCAAATTCGGCTTCCTGCTCGACGCCCTGAAATACGGCGCGCCCCCGCACGGCGGACTGGCGTTCGGACTTGACCGCATCGTCACCATGATGACCGGCGCGGAATCCATCCGCGATGTCATCGCCTTCCCCAAAACCCAACGCGCCCAATGCCTCCTGACCGACGCCCCTTCCGGCGTCGATGAAAAGCAGTTGCGGGAACTGCATATCCGGCTGCGGCAGGTTCAGAAGACGGAAGACTGAGGAATCTGGGAGCGCCGGCGGCACCAAAGGCGGTTTTGAATTTGTTTTTGAACGCCAACCTCCCTGATACCCGACGATGTACAAAACCCCCATCTCCGTCCTCGTCGTCATCCACACCCCGCATCTGGATTTTCTGCTGTTAGAACGTGTCGCGCACCCCGGTTACTGGCAATCTGTCACCGGCAGTCAGGAAGATGGCGAAACGCTGCGCGACACCGCCTTGCGCGAAGTGGCGGAAGAAACAGGCATTGTCGTGCCGCCGCAGCAATTGCGGGATTGGCGACAGAGTCGGGCATACGAAATTTTCCCCGAATGGCGGCATCGTTATGCGCCGGGCGTAACGCGCAATACCGAACACCTGTTTTCCCTGCAAATCCCCACCCACCAGCCCATACGCCTCGCGCCGGATGAGCATCGTGGCTATTGCTGGTTGCCCGCACAAACCGCCGCTGCGCGTTGTTTTTCCGAATCCAATCGCGACGCCATTTTGCAAATTGCCTTTGATGCCACCAACGCCCCCAGTTAACGGCAGGATTCTCGCAGGGGCAAGCGCCCCTGCGAACGGCGCAAAGACGCATCCAGTCGTTGAGCGCCAAAACGCCGCCATCGAAGTTGGCACGGTTGTGAATTTTGGGGTCAAGCGGCTGTTCCTCAAACACGCCGGACATCCCGCCGCGCGTGTTCCAGCGCGTCGACAAATGCCTTGAAATCTCCCGGCGACAGCCGTGATGCGCGATTCGTGTTCCAGCAGTTCCTGTGCCTTTTCCTTTGCCGCATTACGCACGAAAACCGCATCAAGGATCCAGAGGTCAGGTGACAGGCGTAGGTCGGGCATGTTTTTTATGCCCGACATTGGGCGGGCGGGGTTTGTCGGGATGGGTGGGCGGGGGGTTCCTGGGAGCGCCGGCGGCATCAAAGGCGGTTTTGAGATTTTTCGTGCGGAGCCAAACCCGCCGGCGGGGACGCCGGCGCTCCCAGGGCGGCGTAGGTCGGTATCAGGGATCAGAGGTCAGGTGACAGGTATCAGGGGCGGCTTTGCCGCCATGTAGGTCGGGCATGTTTTTTATGCCCGACGTTGGGCGGGTGGGGTTTGTCGTCAAAAGCGAGGAGCAGAGCGACGCGGCAATCTTGGCGACCAGAGAGAAAAGCCGCGTCACTCTGCTTCTCGCTTTTGACGGGGGGTTGGGGGGTTAGGCGGGGGGTGTTCGGCAAAGGGGCGATGTCGTGTGGTTTGGCGTTCAATGTCGGGCATGTTTCATGCCCGACCTACGCTCTTTCAAACCGTTTGTGCGGCCATCGTTTCTGGAACGAGGCGCACGCCCAACGCCGCGCACACGCGGGAAATTGTCTCGAATTCCGGGTTTCCGCCCAGGGAGAGCGATTTATAAAGACTGGCGCGGGTCACGCCTGCTTTTTTGGCGATGTCCGACATGCCGCGCGCGCGCGCCGCAATGCCCAGCGCGTGAATGAAGTTTTCCCCGCTGCCCTCGCGCACGGCTTCGGTCAGGAATTCGGCAATATCCGCGTCCGTTTCCAGCAATTCAGCAATGTCCAAACGTCTTGTTTTGACCATGATTCATCCTTCCAGTTCACGCAGTATTTCTCTGGCGCGGGCAATGTCGCGGCTTTGGGTATCCTTGTCGCCGCCCGCCAGAAGCAACACGATACGTCTGTTCTGTACGGTGTAGTACAGGCGCAGACCGCCGCCGAAAAAACAGCGCAACTCGAACAGGTTTTCAGAGAGCGCCTTATGGTCTCCGAAATGTCCCCGTTCGACTTGCAACAGACGATTCGCCAGGCGCTGCTCCCAGGGCGTAGGTCGGGCATGTTTTTTATGCCCGACATTGGGCGGAGTTTGTCGGGATGGGCGGGGAGGGGCGAAAAAAAGGGAATTATATATTTTACTTACGTTGGCTCTGACGGCTTCACTTCTTCGAGTTATCTCGACGGTTCTACCAACTCAACCAACGGTTTTCTGAACGGGGCAGACAGGTTGAAAGCAGCACACGCCGCCTGCCAGTCATCTTCATCCCGTGCTGTCATTTCGTCATCGTAGAGGTCGTCGGGGTGTAGCCCACACCCACCCCATCCCTCGTAGCACAACATATCAGCCAGTGCCCACGCAGGGCGTAGCATGGGCAGAAAGAGATAGTTTGGCTCGACGGTGTCTTGGACCAAACCTTGCTCATTCCGAACCTTTGCATACCAACTTTCAGGACGCTGTTCAACTGTAAAATGTTCGACTTTGTAGGTCGATGCTCCTTTCTGAACGGCTATCGATGGACAGCGCTGAATCTGCGTTGTCCATCCTGCTCCGCGTAGAATATCAATCCCAATCAGAACGGCTGACGGCATGGACATTTTTACGGCTTTCTCCCAATGGGGATTATCATAACGCATCATGTTAGCGTAGACATCGCTGTGTCCGCCAAGCCCTTGCACCAAGCCTCTACGTTTCCAGAGGTAGAGATATTGGGAAACCTCTTTGGATGTCCACTGAAAACGGGGTGCCAATTCTCTCCCGTGAAAGAATTCAGGCAAGGTACGCAAACGGTCAATTGCGGAAATTTGTTGGCTCATGGCTCAATCCCTTTTTTGTTATTTTCGGGTGGTGCTTCTTCTGCCACAATACCTGACATCAAATCAATGCCTTCATCCAATGCAGCAATCGCAGAAATTGTAAATTCTTCAACCATTGGCAAAGTAATTTCCCAGGCAGGAAGCCAGCGGACTAAATTTTTTTGAATAGCATCTTGAGAAACCAGAAGCTCGTCACGTCGCATCCTGGCTTTGTTCAGCCACTCCGCAGCCGTGTCTCCGGGATATAGACGGAGGCGAGAACGCAAATCAGGATAAGTACACTTGCATTGTTCGGAATGAACGGTTTTCAGCCAATGCACATCAAATACATCCCTGGCCTTGAGAAAAGGTCGCGCCCCAAGTGCAAAAATTTTGTCAGCATAAATTTCCTGAATGTCCGCTGTTGTAATTGCAGTCTGTTCCCCTGCGGCAACCCCCTTGCCAAGTCGTACTGGTTTTACTGTTGCACGGACATCCAGCAAAGTTTTTGCATCTGTCTCATAAAGTTCTACATTGACCCTGATGCCACCAATTACATCATCCCCGCGCAGACTTACCGTAACCGAACGAGGGTTTCGCTCTTCCTTCATTTTGCTGACATACACGCTCATCCCCTGCGGGAACCATGTTTTTCCTTGCGTGTGTTGTTGAATGAATTGACTTAGGGTGTCAATATTCATCGTATTGCTAACCATAAAATCAAGGTCTTCGCTGATTCTTGGTGAACCGTGCGCCAAGTGCAGACTGGTTCCACCATGAAACACCAGTTCGCCAGATTTCCAGCACCCGGACGCCATCAACGCATCTAGTGTGTCGTTCATGAATAAACCTTGATTAATATAAATGTGCTAATCGTTTGTTTTCATGGTAACTTTTCAAAAAACATTAGGCGTATATATAAAACTTATTTAATGAACTCAACACTAGCGTCAATACCATTAAGTTAAGCCCCCTTATATGCCGGATGATACCCTGCAATGCGAACGCCCTTTTTCCTTGGCGCAGTTCGTTCCGGTCGGGTTCGCTCGATGGCGGAAGGCGCTCGCAGACGTTCGA
>BNUD01000005.1 GCA_025997095.1 Betaproteobacteria bacterium
AGCTTGTTCATCATGGCGTTGAAGGCGATCACCATTTCGCCCACTTCGTCCGCAGCCTGATAATCCACGCGCAACTGGAGATTGTTTTCGTGCTCGACCCGTCTCACCGCGTCGCGCACCTTTTCAACGGGCTTGACGACTGCTTTCAGGGTAGAGATGCCAAGGTAGATGGCAGCGAGCACCAGAGCGATGGAGAGGGTAATCTGAATCGTAAACGCGGTCTTTGAAGTACGTTCGGCCTCGGTAGCCTCTTCATCCGAAAGTTTTTTGTTCATGTCCACCAGTTCATCGGCAAATTGGGTCATGTGGTTGGTTTCATCCCGAACGTTCGAAGAGGTCGCCAGGATTCGTTGATTCATTTCATCCAGATTTTCCTGCGTCGGGTTGCTTAGCCCGCGTGTTATCTCTCGCGTCACCTCGTCAACAATGACGGGCTTCCATTTATCCCAGGCGGTTTTCAGTTTGTTGAAAACCGCCTCCCCTTCCGCGTTGCGCGGGATCGCGGCGTATTGATCGAAATACTCCTGGATTCTCTGGTCGGCAATCTGTTTCTTCTCCAAGGCTTGTTGCACACGCACGATGCGCTCCGCCAGAGGGAGGCCGCTGACCGCGAGCGGTTCATAGGTACGCCGGACTTCGTTATTGGTCTGCGCCCGGAAATTCAACATCAATTCCGTTTTGGGCAGTCTGACTTCGTTAATGCCCTTGAGGATGGCGGCATCCCCTAGGGAATTGTCGATGCCAACGCCCGCGACAACAATAATCCCCGCCCACGCCAGCGTAGACAGCAGGTGTACTCTTAGTTTGATCTTCATTTCAAAACTCCAGTTTTATGATGGGATGGAACAGATAAAATCTGTCTTTTTGCGAAGACAGATGTGAACGACAAAAAAACGCTGCGTCCTGAAAAGGAAGCTGCGTCAAGAAAAACAATGGAAAGAAACGCGACAGAAAATACGCGAAAACGCGCAAGAATGACAACGAACTATGCCGATGATGCTTGATGCTTGATGCTTGATGCTTGATGCTTGATGCTTGATGCTTGATGCTTGATGCTTGATGCTTGATGCTTGATGCTTGATGCTTGATGCTTGATGCTTGATGCTTGATGCCAGTATTATACCGGCAAGCATTTGATTTTGCAAGATTTTTTGCGATTTATGACACATTTTTTCCGGTTCACGCATAACAAAAGCACGCAAGGTCTGGCGTGTATCCGTTGCGTTTTGCGGGGGTTGTGAAAGCGTTTGGGGCATTCCAGTCTGCTTTTTTGTCAGGAGAACAGCATGAAGAAACATTTGTGGCATGATAACAAATCTTCGTTCGCGCACAACAACGGACGTCAGTATTTTGGAAAATTTCTTGATGTTAATCCGGCAATCGAATATGCCGTCTGGCGCACGAGTGTTTCACCCTTGTCCTGTACGATGGATTTTGGCAGGGTGTGCTCTCCGATGCCGACGCAGACTGATGACACACCCACTTGGGAGCGCCGGCGTCCCCGTCGGCGGGTTTGAATTTGTTTTTGAACATTAACCCCACCACCCTGGACGGTGGCGTTCCCAACCGTTCGTCTGATGTTTACCCATAATTCCATATGGATGCCCCGTAGGTTGGGAAAGCCGCGTAGCGGCGCATCCCGACGGTTGTACTATCCGGCGCAAAGCGCCGCAAGAATAACAACCGTTGCAAATTGGTTAGCGGCGCTTCGCGCCTCGCTTTTGACGCGGTTGTTGCCCTAAAAAGGCGCCCGCGAAACCAGCGCCACTTCTCGCCCGCTGACGGGATGCGCAAAACTCAACTGGCTGGCGTGCAGCAACAGACGCAGAGCGGCGGCGCGCGCGGCGGGCGGCGCGTAAAACTCGTCGCCCAGAATCGGGTGTCCAATCGCCTGCATATGCACCCGCAGTTGGTGCGAACGTCCGGTGTAGGGCAGCAGGAGTACGCGGGTACGGTCTTCGCCCTCAAAGTTCAAACGCTTGAATTCCGTCAGCGCGGATTTGCCGTGTTCAAAACTCACCCTCTGGCGCGGGCGGTTCGGCCAGTCGCAGATGAGCGGCAAATCCACCTTGCCCTCTGACGCCGCCAGACGCCCCGCCACAACCGCCGTGTACTGTTTTTCCACGCGCCGTTCGGCAAACAGCCTGCTCAATGCCGACTGCATCGCCTTGCCGCGCGCCAGCAGGATGATGCCGGAAGTCGCCATGTCGAGGCGATGCACAATCAGGGCGTCGGGAAATTCCCGCGTCGCCCACGACCATAAACAATCCTGCTTGTCCTCGCCGCGACCGAGGACGGACAACATGCCGGATGGCTTTTCCAGCGCCAGCAGGCTATCGTCGGCGTAAAGCAGTTGCGGCGCGTCACTCATTTCTTTTCCAGATTCCGAATCGCCCAGCCGACATGTTCGCGTACCACGGCGGAAGGATGCTCGACTCTGGCGGAAAGCGCCGTCAGCGCATCCCGGCTCGCCTTGCCGTTGCCCAATGCCACGGCGATATTACGCAGCCAGCGTTGATGCCCGATGCGGCGAATGGGACTGCCCGCAAAGCGTTCCAGAAAATCCGCCTCATCCCACGCCATGAGTTCAACCAGACTGGCGGTATCAAGCGCGTGGCGCGGGGCGAATTCCGGGGCGCCCACGCGCGCATCGCGGTTCCACGGGCAAACGAGTTGGCAATCGTCGCAGCCGTAGATGCGGTTGCCGATGGCGGGGCGCAATGCCTCTGGTATAACACCCGCAAATTCGATGGTGAGATAGGAAATGCAGCGACGGGCGTCGATTTCGTAAGGCGCGACAATCGCCTGAGTCGGGCAGGCGCGCAAACATTTTGTGCAACTGCCGCAATGCGCCGCCTGCGGCGGGCTGGCGGGCAACGGCAGGTCGCAGTAAATCTCGCCCAAAAAGTTGAACGAACCCTGGCGCGAGAGTAATAAAGTATGCTTGCCGCGCCAGCCGATGCCGTTCTGACGGGCGAATTCCACTTCCATCACCGGCGCGGAATCGGAAAACACCCGATAGCTGAAAGCCCCTACGACCGCCTCAATACGACTGGCAAGCGTCTGCAAACGCTTACGCACCACCTTGTGATAATCCCGCCCCAGCGCGTAGCGGGAAACATAGGCGCGGGTCGGGTCAGCCAGCGCGGAAATGGCGGACATGACGCCCGGCTCCGGCCAGTAATCCAGCGCCGCCGAAATCACCGTGCGGGTTCCCGCAAGCAGGGTTTCCGGTTTTGCGCGCAAGTCTTGATTGCGCGCCATATAATCCATCTCCCCGTGCCGTTTCTGGGCGAGCCAGACGGCGAAATGTGTATTGGCAGCGTTTAGCGCAGTTTCCTGATTTGCGGAATCAAGGCGGGTTATGCCCACATGGGCAAAACCCAGTTCTACCGACCAGACTTCAATCTGCGCCGCTAAATCCTGCCAATGCCGCAAGGAGTTTGAATCGTGCATGAAAAAAAATTCCCGTCTGAAGTTGCTGAATTACAACTTCCTGATATTACCGCCAGCGAAAAACTGGGCGCGCAACTCGCGCCCTGTCTTGCGCCCGGACTGGTCATCTACCTGCAAGGCGACCTGGGCGCGGGCAAAACAACCTTGGTGCGCGCGCTGTTGTATTCCCTCGGTCATCAGGGTCCGGTCAAGAGTCCGACTTATGCATTAGTTGAAGTTTATGTAGTTTCGAGATTATACTTGTATCACTTTGATTTTTATCGCTTCATGTCTCCGGAGGAATTCCTGGATGCGGGCTTGGGCGAATACTTTCGCAAAGACTCAATCTGCCTGGTGGAGTGGCCGGACAAAGCCGCTGGCTACGTGCCGCCCGCCGATCTCGTGCTCACGCTCCGGCTTGATGATGACGGGAGGGGACGTGTGTGTGTGCCCGAAGCCCGTAGCGAGGAGGGGCAATCATGTCTGACAAAATTGCGCTCCGCATGGGACGCAGGCGTTTCCTGAATTTTGTTGGCGCGGCGCTCACACTCTCCGTGACACCCGTCGGTCTTGCCGCTGGTCGCAACCCCACCCTGCTCGCGGTGCGCGTCTGGCCTGCCGACGAATACACCCGCGTCACCCTCGAACTCGACGCCAACGTGCGCTTTACGCACTTCACTTTGGAAAATCCCGACCGACTGGTCGTGGATATTGAAGGCATCGAATTCAACAAGGCGCTGGAGGGCCTTTCCGACAAGGTCGCCGCCAACGACCCCTACATCAAACTGCTGCGCGCCGGACGCTACAAACCGGACGTGGTGCGTCTGGTCATGGAACTCAAAACCCGCATCGTCCCGCAAGTCTTCACCCTGCAACCCGTCGGCGAATACGCGCATCGGCTGGTGCTGGACGTGTATCCCGACACACCGGTAGACCCCCTGCTCGCCCTCTTGCAACAGCAAAGCCATAGCGACTACCCGCTCGCCAGCGAAGAAATCGGGATTGACGATCCGGACAAAACTGCGGACAAACCCACCGACAAAACAACAGAAAAAACCAATACGGCAAAACCTGCGGAAACGCACATCAAAACCCCTGCCACGCCTGCCGCAAAATCCGCAGGCAAAGTCAATCGACTGATTACCATCACTCTTGACCCCGGACACGGCGGCGAAGACCCCGGCGCCGTCGGGCGCGGCGGCAACCGGGAAAAAACCGTCACCCTGGCGATTGCCAGACGCTTGAAAAGCAAACTGGAACGCGACCCCAATGTGCGTGTCGCCTTAACCCGCGACGGTGACTTTTTCGTACCGCTGGGGACAAGGGTGCAAAAAGCGCGGCGCGTGCAATCCGATCTTTTTGTTTCCATCCACGCCGACGCCTGGATCAAGCCCGAAGCGCGCGGCTCTTCCGTTTTCGTGCTCTCCGAAAAAGGCGCTTCCAGCTCCGCCGCCCGCTGGCTCGCGCAAAAAGAAAACGACGCCGATCTGGTAGGCGGCGTCAATATCAACGTTAAAGACCCGTTTTTAGCGCGTACCCTGCTCGACCTCTCGCAAACCGTCACCAAAAGCGACAGCCTGCGCCTCGCCAAATCCGTATTGGGCGAATTGGGCGGCGTCAATCGCCTGCACAAATCCGATGTCGAACAAGCCGGCTTCGCCGTTTTGAAAGCCCCCGACATCCCCTCCATTCTGGTAGAAACCGCCTTCATCTCCAACCCGGAAGAAGAACGCAAACTCGCCGACGAAAACTACCAAAACCAACTCGCCGAAGCCATTTCACGCGGCATCATGCGCTATCTGGCGCAAAACCCGCCCCCCGCCAAATCGCCGATGGCGTGATGCTCAGGAATCAGGTGACATTGGAGCGATCCGCATCATGGGAATTTGGACTGAGTTTCGCCCGTACCGATTGAAATCCAGTCGCAACGCAGACAAGGGGGTTTGCGAAGTACTGGAAGGCGCCCTCGGAGCGCGATGATGAACAGTGGTTTGACGCCTTCCTTTTCCGGGATGTGCAAGGGCAGATATTTGGCGCGCGCGTACATTCGGGAAAGCACCTGCCTGGATGGAACTCACGCAAGTGGGCGACCAGGATAGTGGTAGATGCAGAATTTCGAGAGCGCCATCTAACGAGCGACGCAAAGTTGATTTCATTATGGAATCGAAGATGAGGCGCTTTGGCAAGTAGCAGGGCAATTGCATGAATGCTAATGAAATCACCAATACCGCTTTTCGTGAGGCTCGGCTGTAGGGGCACGGCGCGCCGTGCCCGTACTCCCCTTTTCACTCCCTCTCCCCTTGTGGGAGAGGGCTGGGGAGAAGGGTGATTCGCGCGACTTCGCCGTTACAAAGCATGTCTTCAGCATTCATGCGATTGCCCTGTGGCAAGTAGCGACCCCGTTGTGCTTCACTGAATCGTTAAGTTAAATGTCGGGTTCTTCCTGCGGCTTACCCAACCTACGAGAAACTACAGAGGCGAAGGGTGATTCGAGCGGCTTTGCCGTTGTAAACGCACGGCGCGCGCTTCGATCCTGCCTTACCTTTCCTTCAATGCCAACGCCCGCGCGTAAAGCGCATTTTTCGACGTGCCGGTTATCGCGGCAGCCAGTTTTGCCGCCTGTTTTACGGGCAAATCTTCCGCCAGCAGCAGTTTCAATATCCGCTCGCCTTCGCCATCGTTACCCGCTGCGGCAGCGCCGGAAACGATGAGTACGAATTCCCCTTTTTGCCGCATTGCGTCGGCAGTGAGCCATTCCAGCGCCTCGCCCAAAGGCAGGCTGTGGATGGTTTCAAACTGTTTGGTCAGTTCGCGGGCGATGACCAGTGTGCGTTTCGCGCCCAATGTGGCGGACAGATCGGCAACGCTTTCCAGCACGCGGTGCGGGGCTTCGTAAAACACCAGCGCGTAAGGCAGCGTCGCCACTTCCGCCAGCGCTTTTTGTCGTTGCCCCGATTTCGCGGGCAAAAAACCGTAAAACAGCCAACGCTCATCTTTCAGTCCGGCGGCGGAAAGCGCAGTCGCGGCGGCGCAGGGGCCGGGGATGGGAATCACCTTGCCGCCCGCCGCGCGGACGTGCGCGACGATGTACGCGCCGGGGTCGGAAATGCCGGGCGTGCCCGCGTCGGAAATCACCGCGACGGATTCTCCCGCCAACAAACGCGCAAGCACCTGTTCCGCCGCCGCGTGTTCGTTGTGTTGGTGCGCCGCCATGAGGCGGGCGCGGGAACCGATGTATTTCAACAACGGCGCGGAATGGCGGGTGTCTTCCGCCGCGACCCAGACAACTTCGCACAACACGCTGCGGGCACGGTCGCTGATGTCATTCAGATTCCCCAGAGGCGTGGGAACCACATACAATAGCGCAAATTCAGAAGTCATAAACAGGTCACAAAAAACGAAAATGGGCAGCATCAAAAATTGGCTCGTCCGGTTGGCGAGCCTGTACAAAGATAGCACGTCAGTGTTGAAGGATGGCGCGCGCGCCGAAACGCTGGCGGCAGACTACCTGAAAGCGCGGGGACTTTACATTCTGGCGCGCAATTATCGCGTCAAGGGCGGCGAAATCGACCTTATCGCCCGCGACGGCGATGTCATTGTTTTCGTAGAAGTCCGCCTGCGCCGTTCGGCGGCCTTCGGCGGCGCCGGCGCCAGCATCACGCCCGCCAAACGCCGCCGCCTGATTCTGGCGGCACGCTGCTGGCTGCTTCGCAAACGGGGCGGACGGCAAGGCAACAGCCGTTTCGATTGCGTGCTATTTGACCGACTTGCGCCCGACAATATCGAATGGATTAAAAATGCGTTTACGACAGATTGAGCTTGCCGCCCTGCTCTGCTGCTTCGTTTCCGCCGCCGTTTTCGGAGAGCCGCCAACGACACAAGCGCATATCCGCATGTTGGTGCAATCCTCGCCGCTGGCAGGCAGCCAGTTTCACGCCCTCGCCAGCCTGCACGCCAACATGCAGTTGGGCGACGCCCTGACGCTCGTGCGCGAACCGGAAAATCCCCATGACGCCAAAGCGGTGCGCGTGGAGTGGCAGGGACACAAATTGGGCTACATCCCGCGCAAGGAAAACCGTGTCGTGGCGGCGGCGATGGACCGAGGCGAAACCCTCGGCGCCCGTATCTCCCGCCTGCAAGCCAACGCCAAAGACCCGTGGCAGAGGCTGGAATTTGAGGTCTGGCTGGAATTGTGATTTTCAGGGATCAGGGATCAAAAGCCGGGTAATGCGGCTTCGATCAAGGCAACCGGAAACTTACCCATTTCACCTCGAACCACTGCGTCAGGCTTCACCTATCCGGGGTCGTCGTCATCATTGTTCCGCCTCATCCACCGACCGCGCCACCCTGAACCCACAACCCCAATGGCGTTCAACGCACCCCCAACGCTGGGCACAACGCAGGTTTTCCGCATAGGGGAACAGTTGGCCACGCACGACCCGTTTGACCACGCCAGCCGCAATCAATTCCTCAATACTGTACATATCCGCACCCCGCACCACGGTTTCCGGTCGCCATCCCTTCGGATCAAGTTCCGGGCTGTAAGCGTAGTAATCGGGCGCATAGCAATCAGCCACCCATTCCGGGCAAGTCCCCAGCATGTCGTAAAGCCCCCACGGATTCGGCTTTTTAAGACCTACGGGATACTGACAACCTACCCTCACCGTTTCATCCCAATTGTCCTTGTACCACCACGCATACTCCCTGAGTGTTTCCACATCATCGCCGCTAAAATAGCGCGTCGTGCTGCCAGCGCGGGCGGCATATTCCCATTCCGCTTCGGTCGGCAGACGGTAAGCCGCTGTATCTTCTCTGGCGTTCAGCGTCTCGATAAAGTTTTGCACTCCATACCATGTGGTCTTAACCGGACATTGCCAACCCGGTTCTGAATTACGGCTGCTGCCATCCTCCACCCTTGCGCTATCGCCCATCGTCACCGGATAACGCCCCAGCCAAAACGAGCGGCTGATGGTCACACGATGGCGGGGCTTTTCAATTTTCTCTGCCCACGGGTCACGATCATCCGAACCCATCATGAACGAACCTGCCGGAATCAGCACAAACTCCATGCCAAAAGAATTTTTCATGATTTGCATGTCAGACCTTTTCTTCTCAAGCGCACATGATGCCATCCAAAAGGTAAGCGGGCAAAAGAGCGCATCGCCGTCCACAGCCCGTTACACAATCCACGGCAGCACAAAAAGAATATCCCAGACCCAGTTTCTCGTAGGTTGGGTAAGCGTAGCGTAACCCGACACTGATCCGTCACTGACCATCCGCCCGGTATCGGCAGGTTGCACGCGATGAATCGCCAATGTCGGGTTGCGCCTGCGGCTTACCCAACCTACAGCCTGTGGCAGCATATGGCGTATTTGATTGCCGGATTAATAGAAGCGAACCTTTGTCGACTTCGCCTTGCCGTGCAAAAGCACTGTCTTCAGGCGGTCTTCGCGTCTCGCTTCTCATGCGAATCGGAATAAAGCCTCCACGGATTTTGTTTTGGGAAAAAAGCGTCCTTCACAACAAAAACTTACGAGGCAGAAATCGCGCGCAGACAGCTTTTCAGCCTGCCAACATCGCGCTGTATTTCAAAAAAATCAGCAAAGCAACGCGCCTGACTTTTGCGTGGTTCGGGTTCGCGTTCCATGAAGGGGCGCATGGCATTGAAAGTCCAGTTTGCTTCATGTCTGGTGGATAAATTCTTGCGAATCGCCTTCAATACATCCTGCGTCGTATGCCGTTCGGGTTCAATGAGCCACAACAGGAAAGACAGTTCGGGCAAGTAGGGATACCCCTTGGGATGTTGCTTCTGGAGTGCCTTTATGTTTTTGATCGCCTCTGCCTGCCTGCCGAGCAGAATCAGCGGCTCAATGCTGCTCTCCTTTGCGTCAAGACAACCGTCATCAAACAGATCCCCGTAATTCTGATTGGCGCAATATCGCCGCAATATCGTTTCGCAGATCTCCAGAGCGCCTGCCGGGTTATTCAGATGCTCATTCAACAGAAAGGCTTTTCTGCCCAAAGCTTCTGCCACATGAAGCCGGATGGCTGGGTCTTTATGCTGTGCGAAACGCTGCTCAACCTGATCGTAAAACGCGATTGCCTCTGTAAATTGCCCTTGCCTGCGACGAATAATACCTTGATGAAGCATCGTGGCAGACACCCATTCATCCGCGCTGATCCATTCATCCGCGCGGGATTCAATGATGCGACCAAGAACATCCCGCAGTTCCGAATAGGCAGCAAAAGCTTCTGGGAGATGTCCCAGCTTTTCCAGCGCGTGCGCCTTTTTGGCAAGCGTGAGCACCGTTTTCCATGCCGCTCGTCTTGCATTTTCCACATTCAAGATCGTGTAAAGCCTCTCGATCTGCACGGCACGCATCGACGGATAAATATCAAACCAGTATTGTTTTTCGTCATCCTCAACGGATTCACTCTGCAATAGCAGGTTCATAAGCTCGTTATCCCGCTGGAACATGACTTCAGGAATCAAAAAATTGTGCGTCACCCCATTTTTAATGACCGCGTGAGGCACTGTTTTTATTTCATCCACTTGTACCTTTGCATCCGGCGCAGGAGCAGGTTCAGAGGTTTGCGCGGTGGCGAAAAACGGCAACAGCGCGGTGAGCGAAATCAGCAGACCTTGCGCGAGTCGGCGGTTGAGAAGGCTTGAATCAAACATGCAATACTCCAAAAAAATTAACCAGTGCACAGATGTGCGAGACACTACTCCCTGTTGGGTCAAAGAACGAATCATACGAAATTCGTGACACATTCACGTACATATTCGTGGAGTCGTCAGAAGTGAGCGAACATTAAAATCTTTTGAGCGCATTTTTTGCCCTCTTATTTCCTTGTTCTGCGGCCAGGCGATACCACTTAAGCGCTTCCGAATTGCTTTGCGTTACCCCCTCACCTCGCTCATACATATCACCAAGATTGAATTGACCAGCAGCGCTTCCCTGTTCTGCCGCTTTACGATACCAATGGACTGCCTCATCGTAATTCTGTGTAACTCCCCGACCATATTCATAACACAAGCCGAGATTATTTTGAGCGCCCGCATTCCCTTGTTCCGCTGCCTTGCGATACCAATTGACTGCCTCGGTATCGCTTTGCGCCACGGCCCTGCCTGTTTCATACATCCAGCCGAGATTGTTTTGAGCGTCCGCATTCCCTTGTTCCGCTGCCTTACGATACCAATTGACCGCCTCGGTATCGCTTTGCGCCACGCCTCGACCATTCCAGTACGCCCAGCTGAGATTGTTTTGAGCATCCGCATTCCCTTGTTCCGCTGCCTTACGATACCAATTGACTGCCTCGGTATCGCTCTGCGCCACGCCTCGACCATTCCAGTACGCCCGGCCGAGATTGTTTTGAGCACCCGCATTCCCTTGTTCCGCTGCCTTACGATACCAATTGACTGCCTCGGTATCGCTCTGCGCCACGCCCCTGCCTGTTTCATACATCCAGCCAAGACCAAACTGCCCATTCGCATTCCCTTGTTCCGCTGCCTTGCGATACCACTTGACGACTTCCATATCGCTTTGCGCGACCCCACGACCATTAAAATACATTTCAGCAAGGTTGACCTGCCCTTTCGCATAGCCTTGTGCTGCTGCCTTACGAAACCAATTGACTGCCTCCACATCGCTCTGTGCCACGCCGCGACCATTCCGATATGCCCAACCCATGCCGTTTTGCCCGCCTGCATATCCCTGTTCCGCTGATTTTCGACACCATTTAATCGCCTCCGCATCACTCTGCGGAACGCCTTTGCCATCGAAATAATTATGGCAACGCTCATACTGCGCTTTGGCTTCTTCAGCCGCTGCTATTCGATCCGCTTCGCGCTTTTTCTGTTCCGCCAACTTTTTCGCCTCGGCAGCCTTGCGCTCGGCTTCTGCCTTTGCTTCTGCCTGCGCCGCTGCCTCGGCTTTTTCCCGCCTTTCCTTCTCGGCCTTCTGCGCCGCCTGCTCTTCTTCCGCTTTCTTCAGCCGCGCCAGCGCGTTTTTGGCTTCTTCATATCCCTGCGCCGCTGATTTTTCATACCATGCCTTCGCCTGCGCAAGACGATCTTTCCCGCCGCAACCCCGCTGCTCATACAACTGGCCTACGAGGTATTGCACCTTGGCATCTCCTTGATCAATACCCTTTTGATAGAAAAAAAGCGCCTCCTTACACGTCTCTTCAGTCAGTGCTTCCGTCTGCGCAAAGACCGGGAGCGATACCAGCCCCAGCAATAGCGCTAACCCACAATTTTTCATGCCTTGACCATCATTTAACATTTATTTCCCCTTTTTTTGTTCATCCAAAACCATCTCAGCCAGCAGGATACCGGCTTCAGCAAACCCTTGCGCATACGCCATCTCCAACCACTTGCGGGCTTCTGCATTGTTCTTGGGTACGCCACGACCTCGGTAATACATCTCGCCAAGGTTGTACTGCGCCTTCACATGCCCTTGTTCTGCTGCCTTGCGAAACCACTTGAACGCTTCCGTATCACTCTGCGTTACCATGCGACCGTCTGCGTATATCACGCCAAGGGAATACTGCGCAACCGTATGCCCTTGTTCTGCCGCCTTACGATACCACTTGAACGCTTCCGCATCACTCTGCGTTACCCCGCGTCCGTTATCGTACATCACGCCAAGGTTGAACTGCGCAGTCGCATGCCCTCGTTCTGCTGCCTGACGAAACAACTTGACCGCTTCCCCGTAATCACCTGCCTCGAAACGCTCCACACCACGGTTATTCAGGGTGGCGGCATCTTCGCTTGCCACATTCTGACTCTGCGCTTCCGTGCGGGTTTGTTTCTTCAACAGCATATCGGCCAGCTTGATTCCTGCGTCAGCATGCCCTTGATCGTACGCCTTGCGCAACCATTTTTCGGCTTCTGTGTAATCGCCTGCTTCGTAATGCCTTATTCCACGCTCGTATTGGGCTGTGGCATCTTCGTCCGCCGGGGACACAGACAAAGATACGGGCGCTTCATCTGGCGTATTCGGCAAGAAAGCACGCTCCACGAGTAGCGCAATCAGAAGTAGCGCAATCAGAAAGACCGGCAGCAAGGGCAGAAGCCGAAGCCAATCAATCCATTCATCTGCTCCTCTCGGTGTTTGGTTAGGTCTTTTCCAACGCTGAAAAGCAATAGGAAACAACAGGCCTGTCACGGAAAGAGATGTGAGACATAAGAACAATAGAACCTCAGTTGCATTCGAAGACGATAGAATCCACTCAACAAAAACAACACCGATTGGGACAGAAGCAACGCCGACTGCGTAAGGCAGCCATTTTGGCGAGAAAAAACGGCAAAGCAACTGGAGCGGTGTCGAAAAAATCATGATCACTATTGCAGTTATTGCAACAGTAAGAAACCATATCGGCATCATCTCTTCGGGATTGACGTCCACATTCCTCCACAATAAGACTCGTAGCAAAACAGCAAAGCTAGCAGTGCCAAGCAAGATAGCCTGTTTAAGGTAAAACACGATAGAACTCATGAGCTGCCGTCCTGCATCAGCCTCAATCTTCATCTTGGCAACAACCAATGCCATGATCGCAGTTTGGCGCAGGCGTTCTGCTTCGCGTTTTTGCCGCTCACGTCGTTTGGCAACTTCAGCTTCCCGCCGTTTTGCCTCGGCTTCGGCCTCAGCCTTTGCTTTTTCTGCAATCTTGCGATCTTCCTCAGCCTGGCGCAGGCGTTCTGCTTCGGCACGTTCTTCTGCTTCGCGTTTTTGCCGCTCACGTCGTTTGGCAACTTCAGCTTCCCGCCGTTTTGCCTCGGCTTCGGCCTCAGCCTTTGCTTTTTCTGCAATCTTGCGAGCTTCCTCAGCCTGGCGCAGGCGTTCTGCTTCGGCACGTTCTTCTGCCTCGCGTTTTTGCCGCTCACGTTGTTTGGCAGCTTCAGCTTCCCGTCGTTTTGCCTCGGCTTCGGCCTCAGCCTTTGCTTTTTCTGCAATCTTGCGAGCTTCCTCAGCCTGGCGCAGGCGTTCTGCTTCGGCACGTTCTTCTGCCTCGCGTTTTTGCTGCTCACGCTGTTTGGCGGCTTCGGCTTCAAGCCGCGCTATTCTTTCTTGCGCCTCGCTCAAAGACACACCCTTCGGATGCTTGTTCTGATAACCCCGATAGGCTTCCAGCGTGTTGATTTTGCAAGCCTCTATCCAGTCGCTGCGTTCGGGGGGAACAACGGTTTCCCGGTCAACAACGGTGACTGCCGCTTTTCTCGTTTTTGGCGTGGGAACAGCGTGGGTTGGCAGCCTGAATTCCCATGTGCCTTGCGAGGTTTTTTCCTCAAAAGCATGGTCGATCATCTGCAGCCAGTTTTGATATAGGCCGCGGAACTTCTTCTTTTTTTCTTCAGATGCCGTCATTTCAGAGCAGATGGCCTCAAAACATCTGCAATGCACGTCACTTTTGCCGCCCGGCAGTTCCTCGAAACCGCCCACATCTGCCACCAGCTTCTTGAACACGGCAGAGAGCGAGAAAAAATCCACTCGCGCATCAATTTTCTGAATCGTGGTTTCAATGCCACGATCAAGTTCTGCGTGCGCCTGCTTCAAACGACTGGATTTCCACCAGCCTTCAGAGTTGCTGCCTGAAAGACCAAGCTTGTGCAATGCGGGCAAGGTTTTGTCATTGGTGTCTACGGCTACCCCGATGTCAATGAGTCTCAAACTATCCGGGTCAAGACATATTTTTCCTGCGGCAACATCGCTTTTCGCGGGGTCATAGTTAAGGCAGATGTTATCCGCCCTGATGTCGCAGTGAACCAGTTGAATCGCATGAAGCGACTGCAAGGCACAGATGGCACTTCTCAGCATCCGCAGGATAAAATCCGGGCTTTTCCACGCCGGATTGACGGCTGGCGGTAATAGTTTTATCCAGTCCTGTAAATCAAAACCATGCCATAAGGTCATCAATGTGGTGGTCAGTGTTCTGCCTGAACCTATCGGTATGATCGTACCGCCACTGTCCTCCTGATGGGCGCGACGCAACGCAATCAGATATTTTCGGGCATTGCCATCCGTAACCCCGGCCTGCTGTATCTTGAGCATCAACTGCAATTCCCAACCCTGAAGCGGGTTTAACGCGCCCGTATAGGTTTTGGAGACAACGGCCTTGTTGATCTCGTTATCCCAGCTTTTAACAATACTTGTCAATCCGGCACCGCGAGTTTGCCGGGTTTCCGCTTGCGGATTTTCCAGTGAGTGACGCAGCTCATCAAATTGAAGAAAGGACATGCTTATCTACGCCTCAAAATCATCACGCTAAGGTCATCGCGACTGCCGCTCATGCGGGCGCGGCGCTCAATGAGCCGCGCCGTCGTGCACAAGGTTCTCCTGCGTTTTCTATCGTGGCGCAGGCAGGCTTGCAACAGTCCGGCAATTTCTTCCGACGACAGCGTGGCGTGAATGCCATCGCTGGTCAGCATCAGCCCCTCTCCCGAGGCAAGATGAACGTCCCACACATCAGGCTCGCCCACCAGCCCGACGCCCAACAGGCGTGCCGGATTGGACATGGACACATTCGGCTCCGGCGTTTCGTTCATCGCCGTAAACGTTTGATCGCCCCCCACCTGATAAAGCTGAACCTCGTTTTTTTCATCCATTTTCCAGCACCACACCCGGCAATCGCCCAATCTTGATATCCACCCATCGCCTGTTGGCGATAACCAGGCGGCGCTGAAGGTAGTCGCGCCCGCGCGGTCGCCCTGCTCCGCCACCTTCTTTTCCACCACTTCGTCAGCCGCCACAATCCACTGCTCCAGCGCGGCCTTGCAAGCGCCAAAATCCTCCGCCTCGCTCTCGGGATAAGCCGGACGCAAGCCCACCAGATAATGGGCTGCCGACAAACTGGCAACCGCCCCGCAAGCGCCACCGGAAACACCATCCGCAACGCAACAATGCAGCCCCGATTGCGGCGGCGACGAACACGGAGCAGACAAAACGGCGAACAATCCTCCCAGCAACAAAACCTGCACGAGCACCACGCCCACGGACAATGCCAGCAGCGGCGAAAACGCCGGAAACGCAAACCCCGTCAACTGCCAGCCGGCGAACGCAAGACACAGCAAGATGCCAGGACACAGCGCCACGAAAAAAGCCAGCCGGGATTTTGCCAGCGCAAACTTTCCCGGCACGGGAAGGAAGGAGACGGCAATGCTATCTTCATTACCGCCACCCCGCGCCTGATGCCGCTTGCCAACACGACTTGCATAGCCCGCCTCCCACGGTTCTTCGAGGTAGGCGCTGTAGATGCCGGGGGATGAAACAGAATTCACCATGTTGTGGCTCCGTGTTAGGGGGGAAGGCGCTTTCTCATGGCACCATCACGCTCCCATTTCTGCAAATGCTATTGGTTTAGCTTCTGGATTTCTTTAATGTATTTCTCCTCAAGCGCGTTCAATTTATCCTTTTCCGTTTTCAGGATGGTAAAAAGCCTCGCGATCTGCTTTTCAGTCATAGCCGGCATGATGTCGAACCAATATTGCTTTTCTTCATCATCCATGGATTCGGTTTGCGACACGAGCTGTACCAATTCTGGATATTTCGATAACACGGCTTCGGAAATCGAAAATCCTTGTGCCTGGCGGTGACTGTCCTTCGCTGCCGCTTGGGCGACCTGTTCACTTGCCGCAGCCATCTGTGGCAGGAAATTCAGGGGATCTACGCTCTTGCCTTGCTGCCGTACCTCGAAATGCAGTTTAACGACATCACTATCGGTCTTGCCCATTTCGACAATCTTCGCACCCCGGATCACTTTCTGCTGTTCCTTCACCAGGATTTTCTGGTTATGCGCATATGCCGTCGAGTACTTGTCATTGTGCTTGATAATCACGAGATTGCCGTAACCGCGCAGGTCATTCCCGGTATAAACCACATAACCATCCGCCGCCGCCAGAACGGCATCACCCGCTTTGCCTGCAATGTCGATTCCTTTGGTCTCGGCAAAATTACCCATAATTTTGCCGTTGGCTGGCCATGACCAACTCACGCCAGAAACCACCCTGCTTGCTGCCGCCGCCGGAGTTTGTGCGATAGTAGCCTCATTCGCTTCGCGCTTTTTCTGTTCAGCCAATTTTTTTTCTTCGGCAAGCTTGCGATCTGCTTTTGCCTTTGCTTCCGCCTTCGACACTGCCAATCGCAATCGCTCGACCTCCTCGACTTGTGCCATCCATCTCTCGATCTCGACTTGTGCCGCCCATCTTTTCACCTCGGCAGCCTTGCGCTCGGCTTCTGCCTTTGCTTCTGCCTGCGCCGCTGCCTCGGCTTTTTCCCGCCTTTCCTTCTCGGCCTTCTGCGCCGCCTGCTCTTCTTCCGCTTTCTTCAGCCGCGCCTGCGCTTTTTGGGCTTCTTCATGTCCCTGCGCCACAGCTTTTTCATACCATGCCTTCGCCTGCGCAAGACGATCTTCCCCGCCGCAACCCCACTGCTCATACAACTGGCCTACGAGGTATTGCACCTTGGCATCTCCTTGATCAATACCCTTTTGATAGAAAAAAAGCGCCTCCTTACACGTCTCTTCAGTCAGTGCTTCCGTCTGCGCAAAGACCGGGAGCGATACCAGCCCCAGCGATAGCGCTAACCCACAATTTTTCATGCCTTGACCATCATTTAACATTTATTTCCCCTTTTTTTGTTCATCCAAAACCATCTCAGCCAGCAGGATTCCGGCTTCAGCAAACCCTTGCGCATACGCCAGGTTCAACCACTTGCGGGCTTCTGCATTGTTCTTGGGTATGCCACGACCTCGGTAATACATCTCGCCAAGGGAATACTGCGCAACCGTATGCCCTTGTTCTGCTGCCTTGCGATACCAATTGACGGCTTCCGCATCACTCTGCTCAACCCCACGACCAATGTCGTACATATTGCCAAGGTTGAACTGCGCACCGGCATCTCCTTGTTCTGCCGCTTGGCGAAACCATTTTTCGGCTTCCACGTAATCACCTGTCTGGTAATACGTCACCCCTGCATACTCAGAACTACAACATTTTCGGCTGCTGTTATACTCTTCTTCAGTCTGCGCAAGGGCAGGGAGTAACACCAGCACCAGCGATAGCGCAAAAAAACAACTTTTTATGCGTTGATCACAATTTGACATTTGTTTCCCCTTTTTATGATGCTCTGCGGAACGGACAAGCCGCCCCGTTATTGAGCAGTAGTCTTCAAACGATACCTGATCTTTCCTCTACCCTTGCAACAAACGAACGCTGATTTGTCCTGCCAGTACCAGCCAATCTGCATCGGTGGCCTCGTTTTCCGGTTTCGGGAGAAGCGGGAAACGTCCCGGTTTTTCCACGTCGGCTTGCCAGGTGCCGGAACGTCCCTGCGCGAGGTTTTCGACCAGAAAACCTGCTCCGCTTTGTTCCAGGCGCAGATGGCGGCGCGATACATTTTCGCAATCCTCACGAACGCGAAAGTTTTGCCTGCCGCTCGGTTCTCTGCCAATCTCAAAGGGCGTGTCATAAATGGCTTCCTTTAAACGTTTGCCGTCCGGGTAACGAACTTCCAGAACCGCCAGGGGCGGGCGTTTGTTTTTGAGCGGAGCCGTCTCGGCTGACCCTCCGCCGCCGCCATTTTCGAGTGGAATGATGGTTTCTACTGAATCGCCAGATTGCTTAAACGGCAGCACCGTTTCAATATCGTCACTGATGGCAAGCCGGAGACGGTAGTTGATATGAACCGCCTTGTCTCCAGCGGAGGGGGCAAGAACAATTTCCCCCCCCGTGAGGGAAAGGCGCTCGGTTTTTCCGGCGGCAAGCAAGCTGTTGTTATGGGCAACCCCGGTTGCAGAAATGTTGCGGATGGCGATGCGCCTGGCTGCTGCCTCGAAATAAACCTGCAAATGCTTGCGCGATAGCAAGAGATTGTTGGCATCGACTTGTAGCTCACAGGTACTCTCACGACCGATTACAAACGGCAATTCGCTGGCATCGGAGATTTCGTAATCTTGCAGTTTTTCGCCATTGGGACGGCGAAGCACCAGTTCCAGCAAGGCAGGCTCTCCGGGATGCCTCGCGCGTTTGCCAGGCGTGCTCTTTTTCGCGGCTGGCGTGGCGAAGGCATCTTCGTCCACCTCAACCTCCTTGCAATAGAATCTGAAGATGACTGCATATTCCTTACCATCGCTGGATCTGATGGTTTCGGCAGATTCTCTGGGATCACCGCCTTCTGACAGATTCGTCAGCGCGTTATCTGTGGGAAAAAACCAGCCCGCAAAATTTTCCAGATCCAGAAGATGTCTGACGTCTGCTTTTTCCAGGCAGCTCTTCGCCGTGCGGCAGAGTATGCCCTGATCCAGGTCAGAAAATTGCGACAGTAATTTGCTGTTCTCTGGCGTTTTCAAGGTTTCGATGCGAAATACTTTCAGGCGCAGGCTCTTGTTAAATTCAAGCAAAGGCTCAATCCTTTCGCGCAGCGTTTCCTCGGTGCGTTTAGCAAGCGCCGCCAGCATTTCCGCGCCCGGAAGTTTCGCGGTCGCGCTTGCTGTCTTCAATCCCGGCTCAGGCGCTGCTTTGCGCTCAGGCTTCGCATCGGGATTAGCATCACTGAATAATTTTCTTAGCTCAACGAACAAATCCGTCATGACAAATTCTCCTTTGAAATAATGTCCACCCGCACCTCGCTGGCGCTGTAGGTGCTCAGGTTATAGGCTAATCCTTGTTGCTTCATCCAGGCTTCCAGCGTATCGGTGGTCGCCTGCTCTACCTTCACCCTGGTCGCCACAGGTCGCGGCAGGTAAATGTTGACCCTGGAAATCCGGCGCTTGTCGCGATTGAGAATCAGGTAGGCATACACATGCTGTTCGATTCTATTGACCAGCGCTGGCCAATCGCAATCGGCATCTACGTCCCAGACAACCTCATCGGGAATATGCTGGCTCTGGAAAATTTTTCGGGCAACGCCCTCGAGCTTGGAATACCAGGAAAAATTCATGCTGTTCGCGCCTCCTGCATCAGAATGGCTGGCCGGTTTTGAGAAAACGAAAGGCGACTTCGGCAGAGATATTTGCCCTGGCATCCCCTCCTTTAAGAAAGTAATTTCTTTCGCTCAACACGACAATGGCCTTATTGTAAGGCGCATTCGCCTTGTTATCGGCTCGGGTCAGGATGACGCTCCAGTTTATTGGCAGCCTCCTGCTGCCTGGCGTTCCGGTTTTCATGGAGATGAAAAGCATTCTACAAGCCTCTTTAAAAACCTTCGTACATGCTGTACTCCCTGTTCCTGTTTTGTGCGTTTCTCCTAACGCCTGAAGTATCAACCTGGCATGGTTGTTTTCAATGTTCAGCGGAAATGAATTTTGCTTGTCAGCGCGAATTGTTTCTCCGTTCTCAATGCGCTTCAAGAGATGGGGATAAAATCCTCGGGGTTCGCCATTGGCAGCCCGCGCCAGTCTGCCATAGCTATCCGCTATGCCCACAACATTCGCGGATGAGTCCCCTTCGCCCCATAACTCGTTGATAAACCCAAGCCCCGGCTCACCGCACCCTTTCCAGCTTTTATCTCGGCAGTCATCAAGGCTTTTTTGGGGCACAGGAGAAAACGGGAAACTTTTCCAGATATAGTTGCGATCTTTGTCTCGACCAACTGGCATCATATAAATTTGCGGAGTAGCAATCTTCAATTGACCTTCCCCCTCAGCCTTGCCCTCAAAAGCAAGTAAATCACGATGCCGAGGTTCAGCATTCCATCCCAGATCAACAGCGCTGGCGACAAGATTTTGATGGGGTTTGCAGGGCGTGGCAGATGTTTTGCCATCGCAAAGAATTTTCGGGATGAAAGCTGTTGTTAAGCTCTTTTTCAGATTATAAAATAGCCACTGCCTGTCCCTTTTCGCGTCAAAATATGGCGAGCCAGCCCGCAATAGCGCCAAAGATAACCAGGGTTTGTTGGTGCTGGCAGGGCTGAGGTTCTGACCCAGAACCAGATTGTCATCGCCATAATAGGCGTACGTGGCGACGTGCGGAACACGTATGCATTCATCTTTTCCTCTCTCGAAGCCTCGCTCGAAACCCAGCTTCACCCCCGCGCCCACGCCCAGCGCATGGAGCGCCTCCCTGGCGTTCAGTATTGAAACCCCCAGCTTTGCCCCCATTCTCACGTTGAACTTTGGCTGCCGTTCTTCGACATCTTTTTCAAAGCACCTCGAACCAGCAGATGCCATGACCTCGATTTCGCCAGTGGCAATGTCAAGCTGCAATAAAGCCACACTGCGGACAGCAGCGTTTTCACGCATATTTTTCCAGGGTTTGGGGTCAATGCCGAGGGGTTTACAGGCTTCCGTCTTGCCGGTCATACAGGCGACAAGGTTTTCTCCCCTTGCCTGCGCTTCGGCATCCAGCGTCAACGCGACATCTCCGCCCCTTGTCACGCGTCTGCCCGAAGGAAACACGATAAAGTTGGCTTTATTCTCGTCTTCTACATAAGCGGGATTGGCATTTGGCGGTGCATTGAGCCAAGTCAGCGCATTTTCCAGATGGCTTCCCAAATGAACAGCAGACGGGGCTATTCCCTTCATATCCTTTCTGCTCTGACAGGAAAGCCTGCTGCGCGCGCCAAATTCAATGGGCACGACAGATTTACCGCCCGCCATGTAAAGACAACCGGGTAAGCCCCGCCAGGGATTGAGTACCGAATCTACATCGCTATACTCATGGCGGGTTTGGTTCGTAATAGAAGCGTTTTTTATCTGCGCCCAAGCCATCACAGCCATCCCGATGAGCACAAACAGGAGCGCAAGACGAAAGAAGAGAATATCCTCGCGTTTCATGGGTTCATCCTCGTTTGATTTTTTCTGGCATTCTGTTGATGACCAGAGCGGTAAAAAAGCTTACGCCCATAAGTGATGCGCCCCCATACGACAAGAGCGGAAAAGTAATGCCCGTCAAGGGAAGCGCTCCCACTGACCCCAAAGAAGTCACGAAAAGCTGAAAGATGGAAACAATAAAAAAGGCGCGCACAACATAATTTCCATACAACTGGGAAAAATAATAAGGATGATCCGGCCTCAAGGAGGTGCGCCTGACCAGCAAAAGCAAAAACAAGGCCGTAGCCCCCAAAATCAACCACGCGAAGAACTGCCCGAAGACACCGGCAAGCACCGCAAAAACATAGTCGGACTGCGATTGCGCTTCCAGACCGTCGCACTTTGTATCACTTAATTGCACAGTGCCACACCAGGGAACATGACCAAGCCCAAAGCCAAGAGCAGGCGCGTCGCGCATAAACCAGCGAAGTAACGAGAGGTATTCTTTACCTCCCTTGAATTCATGATCCGGCGCAATGAGTTCGATTCGCTCTTCGATATGGGTATGCCCCAGGGCGCTTAATACAGGACCGACACTTGGCAGTTGGTAGAGCATTAACGCAACAACGACAATCCCCGCAAAAATGGAGGCACGAATGTTGCGATCTCCTCTGGATATGAAGAACATCCCCAAACCAAAGAATCCAATGGCAAGAAGCCCTGTAAAGATCTGCCCCATGTCTTTGAGAAAGGCAAAAGCAAGTGCCAGCAAGAACATGCTCAACAGCGGTCTCCACCAGCGCTCCCAACCATGAGTCTCACGCCAGCGAAGCATCAGCCATCCCACTATCAGGAACACGACATCTCGCAGTAATTCAGAGAGCGTGCTGACAGAAGTTGGGGATTTTATGTATATAACCCAGACACCAACAGCCAACGAGATAAAAAGCGGTATCCAAAGCGGAATTGGAGAATTTTTTGTGTCAGAATCCAGAACAAAGAATACTTTTCGTATAAAAAAGAGATTTATGTCTGCCATAAATCCAGCAAGAGAAGTGATTAAGGCAAAGGCAAGCAACATGTCATTGCAGCGATAAATCGCAATCCATCTGAGGCTGAGGTGCGACTGGCTGGAATAATCAATCAACCACAGCCACCCCAGACCCGAAAGAAAGACAAATAGCGGATAAATGAGCGGATGCGTGACACTCTGCCATGTCCGCCCGTCACGAGAATGCCGCCCGACGACGAACAAGGCTGAAATTGCGACGAGGAAAGCGACGGTCAACGCGCTACTGAAGCGCCATCTGATCCAGGCATAAACCAGCCCCCAGATGAGACACATCACCAAAAACCACAGCCAACGCGCGCCTGCTCTTGGGGTATCAGCACACCGCCGCCCGATAGTCAACACAAGCCACCCAACGATGCCAAACGCACACAATATCCTGCCACAATTCTCGATAAGCCAACGCGCATGAAACTGTTGTTGCTGATAAGTAATAAAACCCTTTTCGATTACTTTTGGGAAAAGCTGAAAAAGCTGAAAAAACCCGGCTTCATCAAGATTATAACGACCGCTACGCCCGGCAATAATCTCTACCCCAAAGCCGGTACTCAGATAATAAAGAATTCCCAATGCAAGAAGCAAAAAAATGGCTTCCTGCAAGGCGAAATAGGGATTTGTGGAGTTATTGCTCATTACACCCGGCTTTCAGAAAGGCTCAAGGGAAGGCGGGACGCCCACGCAAGCGCACAGAATCAGAATCGTGCGTACTGTTTCAGGAAAAAACACGGTCTGTCCTTTATTTTGTATTTTGCGCTATTTGATTCTGAACGAAGCCAAGATTTGTTTGCCGATGTCCTTGTAACGATCAAAATCATTCTGCGCACTTGTAAAGGTAAGGATGTACGCTGTTCCGTTCGATAGCCAGATATGCTGTTCATTTTTTATCTGGACATCTCCCTGTTTGAAGGTTCCAATCAACTTGTAATATGCTCCAGATCCATCCTGGATTCTTTCTCCCTCTATTTTTTTGTAGTAAGGGAAAAATTTCTCGATTGCTTTGTTTTGTGCTTTGATATAATCATCAAGACTCAAAGGGGTTTGTTCGGTTAACAAGACAACATTTTTCGCGAAATTGTCACTCGGTGATTGATCTTGGGAAAAAATAAAAAACTTGGATTCCATCATCCCGCTTGTATTCAGCTTCCAATCAGAAGGATATTTTATGGAATAATTTTCCTGACTAAAATCTTTCCATCCATTATACTGATAGACATCGGATGTCTGAGCGTTCCCAGACGTTTGTGCATCTCGTTTGTTCTGACCGCATGACCATAGCCCGCAACACAAAACCAGCATTGTAAAAATCTGAGTGGCCGTTTTGGTATATTTCACTTTGAATCCCGCCCCTCCACAGCATTTCTCGTGCCAATTTCTAAAACAGATTCTAGAGTGACCCCATGCCGGACGCGCGCAAAAAGCCCTGTTTCCTTAACAGGAAACAGGGCTGGCAAATAAGGGAACGCGCCGTTCGTTCTTACGGCACGCTTAGTCGGCAGGAAAGAGAATGTGTGTGTGTGTGTGTGTGTGTGTGTGTGCACAAACCATGCCAGAATCACTCACTGGCACGCATGGAACATCAAAGCGCGTGGACGCAAACACGCCGTCCGCCTGTTGGGGACAAGCAAATTTGAGGACGGTTTGCGATGAAGAACGACACATTTTTGTATGGGATGATACAGTCCGTAACAATTTTTCTGCAAGTTAGCATATTTTTTTCGTTTGCTGTGTTGCAATTGTGAAAATGTTTCGTCAAATACCATCGGCAAAGCCGATGGCTTACCTCTATGAGTCAAGCGGTTTGCCTTTTCCCCATTCTGTACGGTCGTCGCTCCTGCGCCCCGATTCCTGATCCCCGATATACTGACGCCCTTTCCATCCTCCCCGTCGCAAACATGAACACGCCCCGCATTGGTTTTGTTTCCCTTGGTTGTCCGAAAGCGTCCAGCGACGCGGAGCAGATTTTGACCCGCTTGCGCGCCGAAGGTTATCTGATTGCGCCGACCTACAGCGACGCCGATCTGGTGGTGGTCAATACCTGCGGCTTCATTGACGCCGCCGTGACCGAATCGCTGGATGCCATCGGCGAGGCGCTGGCGGAAAATGGCAAAGTCATCGTTACGGGCTGTCTGGGCGCGCGGGAAAACGTCGTGCTGGCAGCGCATCCGCAAGTGCTGGCGGTGACCGGCCCCCATGCCGCCGATGCAGTCATGGCGGCGATTCACCAACATCTGCCGCCAGAGCACGATCCGTTTGCGTCGCTCGTGCCGCCACAAGGCATCCGCCTGACGCCCGACCATTTCGCCTACCTGAAAATTTCCGAAGGCTGCAACCATCGCTGCACCTTCTGCATCATCCCTTCCCTGCGCGGGCTGCTCGTTTCCCGACCCGTTGGCGACGTGCTGGAAGAAGCCCGCAAACTTGCCGAAGCGGGCGTCAAGGAATTGCTCATCATCTCGCAAGACACCAGCGCCTACGGCGTCGACCTCAAATACCGCACCGGATTCTGGGGCGGCAAACCCGTCAAGACCCGCCTGCAAGAACTCTGCGCGGCGCTCGCCACGCTGGGCGTCTGGGTGCGGCTGCATTACGTTTATCCCTATCCCGCCGTCGACGACCTGATTCCCCTCATGGCAGCGGGCAAAATCCTGCCCTATCTGGATGTGCCCTTCCAGCACGCCAACCCGCGCATCCTCACCGCCATGAAACGCCCCGCCGCCGCCGAAAACATGTTGGCGCGCATCCGCCGCTGGCGGGAAATCTGCCCGGAAATCGTCATTCGCTCCACCTTCATCACGGGTTTTCCCGGCGAAACCGAAGCCGAATTTCAGGAACTGCTGGATTTTCTAAAAGCCGCGCAACTGGACAGAGTGGGCGCGTTCGCCTACTCGCCCGTAGACGGCGCGACCGCCAACAGCCTGCCCGACCTGCCCCCCGAAGCCGAACGCGAAGACCGCCGCCGCCGCCTGATGGCATTGCAGGAAGACATCAGCGCCGAAAAACTCGCGGGGAAAATCGGCAAGGAAATCACCGTACTGGTCGACGCCGTCGACGATGAAGGCACAATGGCAAGAAGCGCAGGCGACGCGCCGGAAGTCGACGGCATGGTGTATGTCGACGACTTCTTCGACGCCGAACCTGGAGATTTTTTGCGTGTGCGAATTGTGGATGCGGACGCGCATGACCTTTACGCCGAACCCTGTGAAGCTGCTTGACGGAGCAACATCATGCGTATTGAAGGCACTCTGAAATCATGGGATGACGATCGAGGCTTTGGCTTCATTGAGCCAACTCAAGGCGGGCAGGACATTTTTGTCCACATCAAGGATTTTTCACGCGGAACCGCTCGACCGCAAATCAACCAGGCACTCACTTTTGAAGTCACGCTTGGGCAACAGGGCAAAAAACGGGCTGTAAATGTTCAGCCCATTCGCGTCAATCGCCGCCCGCCACTCACTGAACGTCAAGCACGGGCGCAATTGGGCGCGGCTACGTTGCTCGCCATACCCGCTTTCATGGCGGTTTACGGAATTGTAACCATTCTCTGGCACCCCCCCCATATGGATCGTGTATCTCTACGCAGGCACCAGTCTTATCACCTTTATTGCCTATGCCAACGACAAATCCGCCGCAAAACATGACACTTGGCGCACACCTGAAAGCACCTTGCATTTTCTCGCGTTCGCCTGTGGCTGGCCCGGCGCACTCCTGGCACAACAATTTCTAAGACACAAATCCACAAAGGTCGAATTCCGCCAAATTTTCTGGCTGACCGTCATTCTGAATGTCATTGCTTTTGTCGTCATATGCTCACCAATCGGACAACCTTATTGGAAATCGTAGCGTGAAACATGCAGGGTGGCAGGGCAATCGCGTCAAAAGCGAGGAGCGTAGCGATGCGGCTTTTCTCCCATCGGTGCCTGGATTGCCACGTCGCTTCGCTCCTCGCTTTTGACGGCAAGCCACGCGCTGGGAGCGATGGCGTCCCCGCCATCGTACGACGGCGAGACGCCGTCGCTCCCAAAGGACGCTTGCCCAACCCCGTTGTGCTTCACTGAACCGTTCAATGTCGGGTTGCGCCTGCGGCTTACCCAACCTACGAGAAACTGAAGAGGCGAGGGGTGATTCGAGCGGCTTCGCCGTTACAAAGCATGTCCTCGGCATTCATACGATTGCCCTGTGCAGGGTGAAAAAACGAAGTGCCTTCCACCGCACAACCGTCCAATGCCGGGTTACGCTTCGCTTACTCAACGTGCTAACGTAAACCCAACGAACCAACCTCGCCCACACATCATGCCCACATCCAACGTCCAAACCTTCAGCCCCGAACAATTGCGTTATTTCCATGAGCAATCACTCGCCAGCGCCCGTCTGTCAGGGTTTGCGCCATCAGCGGAATTTCTCGCGGATTGCGAGGCGGTTTTGGCGGGGACGATGACAGAAGACGAGGCGCGGGCGGCAAGCCTTGCGCGAGCATTGGCGCTTGAAAAAGCCAACCTCGCCCGCGCACAACAAGAACCTCGCCCATAATTCGTTATGCCCTCTGACACCGCCATGCTCACGCCCTCTGAAACCCCCGCCTTTCTAACACGGCTTGCCGCCATCGTCGGCGCTACGCATCTCCTCACCGCCCCCGCCGACCTCGCGCCTTATCTCACCGACTGGCGCGGGCGTTTTACGGGCAGGGCGTTGGCGGCAGTGCGTCCCGGCAGTACAGCGGAAATGCAGGCGGTTGTGCGCGAATGTCTGGCTGCGGGCGTGGCGATGGTGCCGCAGGGCGGCAATACGGGGCTGGTGGGTGGGGCGACGCCGGATGCGAGCGGGCGGGCGCTGATCATCCAGTTTTCGCGCCTGAACCGCATCCGTCAGGTTGATCCTGCCAATGATGCCATCGTGGTCGAAGCCGGTTGTACGCTGGCTGCGGTGCAGGCGGCGGCAGAAGCGGCGGGACGGCTGTTTCCCCTCTCGCTCGCCGCCGAAGGCAGTTGTCAGATTGGCGGCAATCTCGCCACCAATGCGGGCGGCGTGCAGGTATTGCGCTACGGCACGATGCGCGACCTGACGCTGGGGCTGGAAGCCGTGCTGCCGAACGGCGAACTCTGGTCGGGACTGACCGCGCTGCGAAAAAACAATACTGGCTACGACCTGCGCCATTTGTTGATTGGCGCGGAAGGCACACTGGGCATCATCACCGCCGCCGCGTTAAAACTCTTTCCCCGCCCCGCTGAAACCGTCACCATCTGGCTGGGCGTCGCCTCACCCGCCGCCGCCGTCGAGTTGCTTGCCGCAACCCTGGCGGTTTTTGACGCGCAGTTGACCGCCTTTGAACTCATTTGCCCGCTGTCGCTGCAACTCGTCCGGCAGCATTTCCCCCAACTGCCCCCGCCGCTCGTAGCCCCCTGGCATGTGCTGTGCGAATTCTCCGGGAGCGCGGAAGACGATTTGCCGCAGAAGGCGGAAAACTTTCTCGCCGCCCGACTGGCAGACAGCGCGATTTCAGATGGCGTACTGGCGCAGACGAACGCGCAGCGCAAAAACCTGTGGGCGTTGCGCGAGAACATTTCCGAAGCGCAGAAAAAGGAAGGCGTCAGCATCAAACACGACATCGCCCTGCCGACTTCCCGCATCGCTGAATTTTTACAGCGCATTGCCCCCTTGCTCACCACGCGTTTCCCCGGCATCCGCCATGTCGCCTTCGGTCATTTGGGCGACGGCAATCTGCATTTCAATGTCTCCATGCCCGATGCCGCCGCCAACACCCGCCTGCTCGCGCAGGAACACGAGGTCAATGAAATCGTCTACGACCTCGTACACGCGCAAGAAGGCAGCATTTCCGCCGAACACGGTATCGGGCAGTTGAAGCGCGAATTTCTCACTCGCTACAAAACCCCCGCCTGGCTCGCCGCCATGCGCGCCATCAAACACGCGCTCGACCCTGCGGGGCTGATGAATCCGGGAAAAATCATGATCGATTGAGATTGATTCGGCAAATGAACATACCGTCCGGCGCACGACGATGGCATTTGCCAACAGCAATGCTTGCCATGCGCGGCTTGCGGCGGATTTGCTGGCGCAAAAACCGGGGTTACCCACATTCCAGATTTTTGACGAAGATTGCCCTTTAGTTTCTCGCAGGGTGGAAAAGCGAAGCGCCTTCCACCACTTTCCCCATGTACCTGTGGCCGCCCAATGCCGCAAAACGTTTCCTTTTGCGGCCTACGCCTACTTCACCCCACGCCGCGCTTCCAGTTCCCGCCGTGTTTTCGCCAGTTCCTCTTCCAGCAGTTTTTCATTTGGCAACACGGTCTGGTATTCGGCGGCAAGCACCTTGTTGGAGAGTCCTTCGAGCGCGTAGCGGGCTTCGTCCGTGCCTTTCCCTGCACATAAAATCAGACCGACGGGCGGATTTTCATCCGGTTTCGTCCAGTGCTCGCGGGCGTAATTCAAATACATGTGCATTTGACCGGCGTCGGCATGGTTGAATTTGCCCACCTTGAGGTCAATCACCAGCAAACATTTGAGCCGACGGTGGAAAAACAGCAGGTCTACACGAAACCAGCTATCGTCGAGGCGCAGTTGCCGCTGCCGCCCGACAAAGGCGAAATCGTCGCCCAATTCCAGCAGAAAACCCGCCAAATGCTGAATCAGGGCTTCTTCCAGTTCAGTTTCAGAGTACTCATCCTTGAGGTTGAGAAATTCCAGTACAAAGGGGTCTTTCAGCGCCTGATCGGGCGTAAATTCATCGCCCGGTTCTGCGATCTCAGCCTTTTGCAGCATGGCTGCCTTGTTGCGCGAGAGCGCGATGCGCTCGTAGAACTGGCTGTTAATCTGACGGTCAAGCTGACGCACCGACCAGCCGCAGCGCAGGCTCTCAGTTTCGTAAAAACTGCGCGCCATTTCGTTTTTGACCGAAAGCAGACGAACGTAGGCAGACCAGGGCAAGGGCAAGGCTTGGGCGAGCGTGGGCAGGTCGGGGAATTGTGCAGACGGTGTCTGCACTATCTGGCGTTCGGAAGATTCTCCAGATAGTGTCTGGAGAATTGGTGCAGCAGATTTGGCAGACACTGTCTGCCAAATCTTCGTCGCAGGCCACGCCACGTAAAACAGACGCATTTGTTGCAGGTTCCGCCGACTAAACCCACGGCCAAACCGCGCTGACAAGTCAGTACCCAGACGCCTGACAAGCGCCTCACCATACCCCGCCCGTTCCGCACCGCCCTGTTCAAATTCCACGATACGCCGCCCGATTTCCCAGTAGGTCGCGGTCATCAGGGTGTTGACGCTACGCGCAGCAGCGCGGCGGGCAGTTTCCAGCAAGCCGACAATGTTGTTGTGAATATCGGTGTAATCCGGGGCAAGCGGAACGGGAATGGGAGGGCGTGTCATGCGGCTGAACCCTGATTGTGAACCAGCCATAAAATACCACATACATGCCGCATCAGGCGCTACAGGCGAAACGGCTCATGCCGACAATACGCCTGCGCTTACCAGCCGGAACAGCAGCAGTTTGCCTCATGGATTTTGTTCAGAATCTTCCGCAGTCGCGGCTTCGGGATAGAGTTCGGGCAGCAGGAATTGCAGGGCATCGAGCGGAAAGGCGAAACGCACGGGCGCGACGTGCCCCGTGCTGGTCACCAGTCCGGTTTCAATCAGCCGGGAAAGCAGGCTGCGGGCGGTACGCTCACCCAAGCCCGTCATCTGGCAAAACTCGCCGCGCGATGTTGGCCGCCCATGAACAGGTGATGCAGCGGCGCTATGGCTTCCGCACGAATGCGCTTGTCGTGGGCGGCGCGAAAGGTGATGAGCGCTGAAATCCGCGCCTTCATGCCATCAATATCGAACATCCGCGCCATGAAAGCGATCTGATCCGCGCAGAGGTCGATGAACCACGCGCACCACGCTCCCAATGCCTGCTCACTCAAATTGCCGCGCCCGTCAAGGTCGCCCTGACGCGGCGCGTCGGCGGCATCCATGTGCAGGTAATCATCATCGCGGCGACGGGCAAGCCCGCGACTTACTGACCACAACCCGTTGCTCAACGACCACAACGCATAATGTGTTTGCAGACGACAGGCGCGACCATTGCCGTCTGCAAACGGATGTATCCACGCCATGCGCTGATGCGCGGCGGCGGCAAACAACAGTCGATCGTCCAACAAACGCCTGCCGCCGTACACCTCATCAAAGCGGGCAAGAAACGCGGGCAGCGCCTCTGGCGGCGGCGGCTCGTGGCGATCTACGGCGACTCGCAGCGTGCGCCAGCCACCGGGTTCGATGACATGACCTGCTTCGATCAGACGGTCAGCTTCGGACAAACGCCCATACAGGGCACGATGCGCTTCGCGGACGAAGGCGCTCGACAGTGTGGGCGGCAAATCCGTGGCATCAGAGATGATGCGCGCTTCGAGTTCGCGCTCGACATCCATGTGCGCCAACGCCAGACGCTGAAGGCGGGCAATGTCGGGCTTGTCGGAAAAGTCAGCGCGCATCGCACGGGCGATGTGGCGCGGATGGATACTCTGACCTTCAATCCGGTTGGAGTAGTACGAATTCATCTCGCGCACGCGTTCGCGCAAACTGACGACCGTGTCGGGATGTAGCGCGCCTGACAGACGCAAGGATTGTGTAATCACTTCGCTTGAACGCTCGCGCAACGCCGCCAGATGCGCTTGCGGCAACAAAGGCTCGAACTGGTGCGGCAGGGTGTAGCGGTCGATGACAAGCGATGATTTTTGCATATGTTTTCGCGCAAATTTGTCGGTTAATTTTCCGGTTGTTACGCTTACTTTCCACCTGCCAAAAACCCAAACCTGCTACACTCCCCCTCTTTGACGGTCAAGGGAATTCGGTGCCATTCCGAAGCTGCCCCCGCAACTGTAGTCGGCGAGTTTTGCGTCCAGGCATGTCACTGGATTTTTCCGGGAAGACGGACGCAACGCTTTGACCCGCAAGCCAGGAGACCTGCCGCCAAAATCACTTTGTCGAACGGAGCGGGGTGTCTCCTGGGATGATCACGGCGACTTTTGCCCCTCTGTTTTCTGGCGCGCCCCTGTCTTCCTGCTCCCTTCGTTCCTGTTTGCAACGAAAGGATGCATGATGAATACAAGCTTTGACGATTGGGATGACGCTACGGTTGCCGCCACACTCGCGCCACCTTCTCCCCTCCCCACACCTGTCGCTGCCTCCGCCGAACCGAACGCGACGCCCGCCCCTGCGCTTGCCCCCATCCGCGCCGCCGACAAGCGCATCGTTAATGGGCAGGGCGACATCAATCAGTTGGCGCCCTTCAAGTATCCGTGGGCGTGGGAATTTTTCCTGAAAGCCAACCGCAATCACTGGACGCCAACGGAAATCAACATGGCGCAGGATGTGCAGGATTATCACCACAAGCTCTCTGCCGCAGAGCGGCATATGTTCGAGAATGTGCTGGCGTATCTCACCACCTCTGACATCCTTGCCATGCGGAATATCGGGCTGGCGGTGATGGAAAAAATGACCGCGCCGGAATTGCAGATTTATCAGGCCAGACAGGTCTTTGAAGAATCCCTGCACACCTGGACCTATCAACACTGCATCGAAACCCTGAATCTGGATCAGTCGGAAATCTACAACCGCTACCGCGTCGTGCCCGCCATCCACGGCAAAATCACGCTCGCCAACTGCCGTCTGGAAAAAATCCTGCGCGCCAATCTCGACCTGACTGACCGCGACACCCTGCACGATTTCGCGCTCTCTTACCTCTTTTTTGCGGGCATTTTTGAGGGCTGCTGGTTCTACAACGGCTTCTCCCCCATCTTCGCCCTGCAACGGCGGGGGCTGATGAAGGGCACGGCGGAGCAGTTTCAATACATCATGCGCGACGAAGTGCTGCACGCCGCCTTCGGCATCCGCGTGGTGCGTGAGTTGATGCAGGAAGAAAACCTGCGCCTCGACCCGAACGCCATCGCGCAGTTGTGGCAGGAAGCCGAAGCCGCCGAAGACGCCTATGCAAAGTACATTTTGCGCGATTCGATTTTAGGCTATTCCGCCGAACTGCACATCGGGCAATTCCGTTTCATCGCCAACCGCCGCGCCCGCCAACTCGGTCTGGAAGAACCTTTCCCCGGCGCAAAAGCCACCCTGCCCTGGCTGGATGAACAGGCGAATTTGCGAAAGGAGAAAAATTTTTTTGAAACGCGGGTGAATGAGTACCAGACGGGGGGAAGTCTGGAATGGGGTTGATGAATCGGCGAAGACGTCGACGCTCCCAGGTGGGCGACTCCCGGCAACGGCGAACCTGGCAGATTCAAACCCTCGCCCCTGCGAAACAACTTTTATCAGCAATCTGTTTTTTTGAAAGGAAATGCACCATGAACAACCGTATTTTTTCTTTGCTCGCGGCTTGCTGTATCGCCGCTTTCACCTTGCCTGCCCTGGCAGACGAAGCCGCTTGCCCGCGCATTGTGAGCCAATCGCCGTATCTCACGCAGGCGTTGAAATGGTTGGGGCGCGGTGAATGTCTGGTTGGCGTTTCCCGCTACGAGCGCGAATATCCCGATTTACCACGCACAGGCGGCGTGCTTGACCCGGACAAAGATGCCATCGCCGCACTGAAACCGGACATCCTGATCGCCTCCAATTGGGCGGACGCGAAGACGATGGCGGACGTCACCCCAACGGGCACGCGCCTGGTCGTCGTCGATGGTTTCGCGGGAATGCGGGACGCGGAAAACATGCTGGCGACGCTGGCGAAAGAAACCGACGCGCCCGCCGACGCAAAAGCTGCCCTTGCCGCGTTCTCTCAACACTGGCATAACGCCGCGCAAAGCCTTGCGAAAACGAGCCGCCATCGGCGCGTGCTGGTGCTTTCCACTTGCATGGGCAGCCCTTTTTCGTTCGGACGCGAGCATGTGATTGGCGATATTTTTGTGCAATCCGGTTTTGAACTCGTGGAAACCGCGCCCAAGGTTCGCCATCTGGTGGCGGGCGCGGAAATTCCCGATATTGAAAGTATGCTGACCCAAACCCGCCCGGAAATCGTCGTCGCGCTCACCTCCGAATCCGCCGAGCATTGCCGCATGATTGCCCCGCAAGCCAATGCCAAAATCATGACACTGGATGGCGCGCCGTTTATTCATCCAGGCGTGGGCTTGTTGCAAGCCTATGAGGAGATTCGCAAGGCGTTTGAGTAAGTGGGAGGAGCTTCCAGCTCCCCATCCAACAAAGAGGGAGCAGGATGCTCCCTCCACGATCAACCCCGCTGGCGAGGACGCCGATGCGCCCAGGTAGCAACGCCCCCCAAAAAAATCATTGCCCCAAAAACGACTGACCAAACTCGACCGGAATCCAGCGGTAGCCTTTCTTTTCGGCGCGGACGTGACCGATGCCGGGGAAAGGCAAATGCGCACCAGCGACGATAAGGCGATTTTTTGCGGCGTCGGCGAGTACTTTTTTGCGCGTGGCGACGGCTTGCGGGCGGTCGCTGTCGAATTCAAACGAGACTTCCGGACGCGGAAACTGCACCGCGTGGTTGTGAATCAGGTCGCCCCATACCAACAGGTTTTCGCCCTTTGAACTGAACAGGTAGCCGCTATGTCCCGGCGTATGACCGGGGCTGGGCGCGGTGGTCAGCCCCGGCAGCAGGGTATCGCCCGCGCGCCAGGTCTTGAATTTTCCGGCGGCAATGTAAGGCGCAACCGCCGCGCGTGCCAGGCGGAAAACAAAGCGGCTTGCCTCTGGCTGTTGTGCGGCGATGGCTTCATCCAGCCAATACGCGGCATCTTCCTCTGAAACCCGGACCGTCGCGTTGACAAACGCCGCTGTACCACTCTGGTTGAGCAACCCGCAAGTATGGTCGGCGTGCAGATGGGTGAGGAGCACCGTGTCGATCTCCTCGGCTTTGTAGCCCGCCGCCTCGATGTTGTCCTGAATGCGCCCCAGCGTCGGACCGTAACACTCTGCCGCGCCGGTATCCACAAGCGCCAGATGGTCGCCGGTGTGAATCAGAAACGCATTGACCGCCGTTTGCATGTCTCCCGCCGCATTCTGGAAGAGGCTTGCCATCAGGGATTGAATATCCTTCGCCCGCAAACCGTACAGGGTTGTCTGTGGCAGCGGAACCTCGCCGTCATAGAGCGCCGTGACTTCAAAATCCCCCACGCTCACCCGATAAAACCCCGGCGCCTGCACCTTCGCCTGCGCCGGAGGTTCGGCGTGAACAACAGGCGGCAAGGTCATGCAAAGGGCAACCGCAACCAACATTCGGCAAAGCGCGCCGAAACGGAAAGTGGATAGGTTCATCTGGTTTTCTCCATCAGGGTAAAAAATGCAAAGGGGATTGTACGCTTGAAGCGCCCGTGCAGGGCGATTGCATGAATTTCACTCCCTTGCTCCTTGAGCTGAGGATTACCCACAATTCCAGTTAGCGGCGGTTCATCGCGCACACCACCCATTTGTCGACGCTTGGCGGTGTTGCGCAAACACAGGTTTGATGGTGGATAACGCTGCGCTCATTCACGAGAAACGACGCTTTTGACACGGAGGTTTGGCGATCTGTGGTCGCCCGTTGGGGTTCAGCACGAAACAGCGTTGGAACATGTGAACCGCCCTCTACACAAACATCTTGCCGCCATAGGGCACGGCACGCCGTGCCCCTACAGGTGATCCGCCCATTCCCCGGACATTGCCGACCGTTCCCCGTAGGGGCACGGCGTGCCGGAACTACCGGAGTTTGTTGTTGTACTGTTCGCACCGTTCCCCGTAGGGGCACGGCGTGCCGTGCCCTGGTGTACCGTGCCCGAATGCTTGACACGGATTGTCGGCGACGCTTACTGCCAGGTTCGCCGTTGCCGGGAGTGCCGGCGTCCCCGCCGACGGGTTTGGTTTGGCGCGAAAAATCTTAAAACCGACCGCGCCCGCAAACTTCCCGTCACACCTTCGCGTTTGCCGCCATACCCCTGCACGCCCAAATCCAGCGACCAGCCTTGTTTGTTTGCGGCGGCGGGGGTTAGGGTCAGACCAGCTTCCAGCAAGCCTGTATCGCCTTTCAATTTGGGGGCGTCCAGTTTGTAGCCGTAGATGCTGGCTTTTGCCTTGCCGTCGTATTCGTGTTCCCACGCCGCGCCGATCCACCGTGTATGGATGCTTCCGCCGCTGGCGACTGGAGGGACGTTGGGCGCGCGCCATGAACGCCTTGCGTGAAGCCGCGCGGCAAAAGGCGGGAAAGCGCCGGGAACATCCGGTCGCCATCATCAAGAGCGCCGGAAAAGGGGGCAGCGCGGTTATGAGCGGGCAAGAAAACCAAGGGTCGAAAGCAGCATGTCGCGGTAGATACGATGGGATTTATACTTGCCGTCGTCGTCCACTCAGCCGGTATTTCGACAGGATCGTATCGGCGCTCGCGCCGTACTGATCCGGATGTTTCGCTGGCTGCCGAATATTCAGAAGGTTTTTGCCGATGGCGGCTACACCGGCAAATTGATCGGCTGGACAGCGGACATGTTTGCCGCAACGCTGGAAATCGTCAAACGAAGCGATGCCGGAAAGTTCGTCGTCTTGCCCAAACGATGGATCGTTGAAAGAACCTTCGCCTGGCTGGCCTCAATCGTCGCCCCAATCGCGACTACGAAATCATCCCCCGGCAGTCCGAGTCCATGATACAACTCGCCATGATCCGCTTGCTCATCAAACGACTTGTTGATTTTTAAAACAGCTTCTTATTCCGATTCGCATGAGAAGCGAGACGCGAAGACGAGCCGAAGACAGTGCTATTGCACGGCAAGGCGAAGTCGACAAAGGTTCGCTTCTCATGCGAATCGGAATTACAAAAAACCGTCTGGAAAACCAGACGACCCAGATCGCTGACGCCTCCCGTTTTTTCGAGGTGTTCGTTCTTCTGAAAACCCGCCTGACGCGCACAGAAACCTTTGCCCGCAAACTTTGGAAAAAGGGGTGGGTTTGTCAGCAATCTGGCGGGAGGCGCTTCAATCTTGCGTAAAGTAATGACGGAAAAATTCAGGCGATTGCCCTGAGCCTTACTGCTCGCCCAAACGTCGGTACAGCCGGAAACGTTCCTTGCGGTCGCCGGGGCGGTTGCCTTCCCAGACGCGCTGCCAGCCTTGACCGGGCGGCGTCAGTTCGGCGCGGGAATTGCCTTGCGTCAGCAGCCAGCGGCAATGCTGACCGACTGATTCCAGCGGCATGAAGCGCAGACGCTCGAAATAGGCGAACGAGGCGAGTTGGGCGCTGCCCACATGCCATTCTGCGATGCAACCTGCATTTTCCGGCAGTTGCGCGGCAAGGGTGGCGGCAGTTGGACGATAGCTTTTGCCGTAATCAATCCAGGGCAGCCAGAGGGAAACCGCCAGCAGCCAGACGATGGTCAGCCCGGCGCTCCAGCGGGTGATGCAACGCCAGGGCGAACGCGGCAGTTTCAGCAAAAGCCAGCCCCACCAGAGCGTCACCAGCGCCGCCAGCGCGAAAAACCAGAAGTCAAACCGCCCGACAAAGCCGGGTTCGAGTTCCACCGCGCGTTTCGCCAGCCGCGCCGGATACCCGAAAATCATGGCGCTCCACCCCGTCCACATCAGGATGGCGAAAACGCTGAACACCATGCCGGAAAACCAGTCGAAGGCATTTGCCGCGCCCCGACGCAGGATGAGCGCGCCGGGCGTGGCAAGTAACGCGAGCGGCGGCAGGATGAGCATGGCCGTGCGTTCCCGAATGTTTACGCAGATGGGCAGGACGAAAAACAGCGCCGCGAAGGCTGCGAGGGGCAACAGGATTTCCACGTTTTGCCATTGGCGCTGACGACGTTTTTGCCAGAGCGTCCAGCCCGCCAGCGGCCACAAAGGCCAGGAGAACCACGGCAGAAGGTTCAAAAATTCCAGCATGTCCCGACCATAGCGCCAGTCACCGAACAGCAAGGCGCTCTGCTCGTGCTGCATCCAGGCGACAAACCATTCCGGCGCGAGGGCGTACAACGCGCCGCCCGCCGCCGCCAGCGCCAATGCGGCGAGCGCCAACGCCGACAGGATGGACAACAAAACAGGGCGTGTGCGGTAAAAAATCAGGGGCAGAATGGTCAGCGCAAGCAGGGGCAGGATGCCCGCCAGCCCCACGCCGAGCGCGCCCAGGGTGAGCGCGCTCGCCAGCAGCCAAACGGCGGCTTTGGGTTTGCGCGGCAGCAGGGCGACGGCGAGCAGCCAAAGACTGATGGCGGCAAGCAGCGCCAGCATGGGCTGGGCTTCGTGGGCGCGAACAATCAGCCCGAAACTGCCCGCGAGCAGAATGGGCGCGGCTGCGGCGTTGTTCTGCCCATACCATTCGCGTCCCGCGTAATACAGGGTGATGAGGGTCAGCGCCGTCCACAGCCCGCTGGCAAGGCGCAGGGCGTCGTGCATGGGCATGAGCCAGCCGAAACCAAGCCAGGTGAGCGCGGCGCTCCAATAATAAAGCGGCGCGGCAAGAAAGGGGCGACCGGCAAGAGAAAGCCCCACCCCGTGTCCGGCATCGAGAAAATCGCGGGCGACCGCCAGATGAATGACATCCTCGGTCTTCCACGGGTCATGCCCGAACAGCCCCGCGAGCACGTAGAACGCGAGCAGGCCTGCGAGTGTCCAGCCAGTAGGGGGGAGTTTCAGGGAAGGGGCGGTCATATCGGGATTCTAAAAACACGGAAAGCGCGCAAAAAAGGCAGCCAATCGGCTGCCTTTTCGACAACATACGTCACAGAAAGCCTCAAGCCGCCTTGTTACGCAGCGAACCGAATTTCTGATTGAATTTTTCCACGCGACCTGCGGTGTCAACAATCTTTTGCTTGCCGGTGTAGAAGGGATGGCAGTTGGCGCAAACTTCAACATGCAACGCCTTCTTCATGGTGGATTTGGTGGTAAAGGTGTTGCCGCAGGAGCACGTCACCTGAATGTCTTCGTAGTCGGGGTGGATACCGTTTTTCATGTCTTGATCCTTGAAAATGACGACCGGCGATATTGGCCAAGTCTGGAAAACCCGCAATTCTCTACGAAATTCAGACAAAAAGCAAATCGGAATCAGGGTTCGCAATCACATGAATATCAAAGACATGCATTTATAGCGGTAAAGCCGCTCGAATCAGGGATCAAAACCGAAGCCGTGATGCCCCGCCTTTGATTCCTGACCTCTGATCCCTGATAGTGGGTAGGGCGGGATCGTAGAACGCGCCGTGCGTTCACAACGGCGGTATCGTAGATCCCGCCCTACCTAAAGCCTGTGGCAGCATATGGCGTATTTGATTGCCGGATTGATATTGGGGGCAACGAAAAAACCGCCCGCCTGGCTGCAACGGCGTCCCCGCCGGCGGGGTTGGTTCCGCACGGAAAATCTTAAAACCGCCGGCGGGGACGCCGATGCTCCCAGCGGCGTATTCGATTGCCGGGTTAATATCTACAAGTGAACGCAACCATTCGTCAAAGAGGTCTTTTCCGGTTTCGGTCAGGCAGTGACAAAGTTCAAACATGTTTATCTTGTCGTTCATATGCGACAAGGTATCAAAAATAGGAATATGTTCCGCGCACACAAAAAAACGGACGCCGCAGCGTCCGTTTTTGACTTGCTGATCTCCGAGGAGATTAGAAGCTGTGCTTCAGACCAAACTGGAGACCGTTTTGGTAGCCTTGACCGTCATTGTTGGCATCGCTCACGGTGGTTTCGCGCAGATACACACCATTTTTCTTGTCGTTCTTGATGTCGGAGTAGGCAGCGTAGAAATTGGTACGCTTGGAAAGGCTGTAGGTGTAGCCCAATGCCCATTGCTTGGCCTTGTCGTTGTCAAAGCCAGCGCCATCAAACTTGGACTGATTGTAGGAAACCTGGATGGCATTCTTGCCAAACGGCACCGTCGCGCCAAGACCAAAGGCCTTGCTCTTGAAACCAAGGGCATTAATCTTGTCGGTGTCATACCAGGCACCCAGTTTGACAACCTTCAAGTCATAGGAACCAGCCACCGTCCATTGTTTGGTTTTGATGTTGGTGTCTCTCACCTTGATTTGTTGATACGCCACACCGATGTCCAGAGGACCATTGGTGTAACGGGGCAGAACGGTGTAGACACGCGCATCGCCGGAATTCTCAAGATTTTCCGTACCAACGGCGTTGGTGGCGTAGGCAGCAGTCACATTAAAGCCGGAGAAGCTGGGGGAGACATAAGCCACGGCGTTGTTAACACGATCTACGTCGACGATATCTACGCCAGCGAATTGAAGATCGTTGAACACATTGTGGAAGCGACCCACAGTGCCGTCACCAAACGGATCGGTTGCGGCGATCAGGGAGTAACGGGGAGCAACCAGACGACCCGCGATGGCGGTACCGAAGTTGCCGGTCAAGCCCAGGAAGGCTTGTTTTTCGAAGAGCGAACCGGTGCTTGAGCCGTTATCAGCGGTAAACGCAGCTTCCAGCACGAACAGAGCCTTCAGACCATTGCCTAGGTCTTCAACACCCTTGAAACCGACATAGGAATCATCAGAAATGCCGGAGTCGATGGCGTTCTGACCGCTAACGCCCTTGGCTTGGTGGTCGCCACGATGGGAGAAGCCAACATCGACATTACCGTAGATGGTGACATTGGATTGAGCGAAGGCAGCGCCGGAAGCCAGAGCGGCAACGGCAAGAGCAATCAATTTCTTTTGCATGGATATTTCTCCACAGGTTGAAAAAACAGGTTTGAAAAATCCGCGCCGCACACCGGATGCGTACAGCACGGGAATCAAGGTAGGCGGACTGTAGCAGAGACGCAACGGCATCAGCAAGAACGAAAGCGTACTCGCGCTTGAAATGAGGACAATGGGTGTTGTTCGATTGCAACAAGATTCCGTCATCAGGCGTCAGAGATCAGGGATCAAGAGCCGCAGCGCGACTTCGGCTTTGATCCCTGACACCTGTCATCTGATTCCTGAACCAGAACCAAGTGCCCGTAGCCGCTTGACGCGCTCGGCTGTGGGCGGGTGGGTGGAAAACAGGCTGCTAAAACCGCCGCCCGCGAGGGGGTTCATGATCATCATCTGCGCGGTTTCCGGGTGCGCGTCGGCGGTTTGCAGGGGGATGCCACGCGCGCGGGCGTTGATTTTTTCCAGCGCGTCGGCGAGGGCGTTGGGGTCGCCGCTGATTTTCGCCCCGCCCCGGTCGGCTTCAAATTCGCGGGCGCGAGAGACCGCCATTTGAATCAGGCTGGCGGCGATGGGTGCCAGAATCATCATCAGAAGACCGACAACAGGATGACCACGCCCACGGGAATCACGCCCGCCGAAGAACATGGCGAAACGGGCAAGCATGGAGATGCCGCCTGCCAGCGTGGCGGAAATGGTGGAAATGAGGATGTCGCGGTGTTTGATGTGCGTGAGTTCGTGCGCCATGACGCCGCGCAGTTCACGCGGCGACAGGGTTGAGAGAATGCCGGTGGTGGCTGCCACGGCGGCATGTTCCGGGTTGCGTCCGGTGGCAAAGGCGTTGGGCTGCGCTTCGTCAATGATATAAACGCGCGGCATCGGCAGTCCGGCGTTACCCGCCAGTTCGCGCACCATATTGTAGAGCGCGGGCGCGGATTGCTCGTCGACGGCGCGCGCCTTGTACATTTTCAAAACCATCTGGTCGGAAAACCAGTAGGCAAAGAGATTCATGCCGCCCCCCAGCGCGAGCGCCAGCAACATGCCCTGTGTGCCGCCCATCATCGCGCCCAGCACACCAAACAGGGCGGTAATGGCAGCCATCAGCAGGGCGGTTTTGAACCAGTTGAACATGAAAAGGGACTCCTTGAACGGGGGAATGGAGCGCTTTCATCGTAAAGCTTACTCCGGTTAATCGACAGCCCTGAAGGCCTGTCGCCGATTTCCTGATGGTGCGTGATTATAAGACGCTAACAAAGCGAAATTCCCCCGGCAGAAGACCATCCAGCGCATATGCCCCGATGGAAACACGAATCAGGCGCAGGGTGGGAAAACCCACCGCCGCCGTCATGCGCCGCACCTGCCGATTGCGCCCCTCGCGCAAGCCAAGTTCCAGCCAACTGGTCGGAATGGACTGCCGCACCCGAATCGGCGGCTGCCGCGCCCACAAATTTTCCGGCGCATCCATCCATTGAGCGCGGGCAGGGCGGGTCAGCCCGTCTTTCAACGGCACGCCCCGCCGCAAATTCTCCAGCGCCGCCTCGTCCGGCACGCCCTCAACCTCTACCCAATACACCTTTTCCATCTTGAAACGCGGATCACTGATGCGCGCCTGCAACTTGCCATCGTCGGTCAACAACAACAACCCCTCGCTATCCGCATCCAGCCGCCCCGCAACATACACGCCGGGCACGTCAAGACAATCCCGCAACCCGCGCCACCGACCTTCCGGCGTGAATTGACTCAGGACGCCGTAGGGTTTGTTGAAACAGAGCAAACGGGTCATTTCAGGATTTTCCAATAGCCTGTCTCGTCCGCTCCGACGCGACGCAGGCAGATATTCTTCAAACGCCCGATTCTTCTTGTGATTGTGCGCCGTGATTTTTCTGTTGAGGCAGACAGTTCTTCCAAAGTGATTTTTCCGTTTTGCCGAATCAGGCACAGCAGCTCCCGATCCGTATTGTCTACATCCGTGATTGCAGTGCCCCTTATTCCGATTTGCATTAGAAACGAACCTTTGTCGACTTCGCCTTGCCGTGCAGTAGCACTGTCTTCGGACAGTCTTCGCATCTCGCTTCTCATGCGAACCGGAATTACACCGTCATCTGTCTTTTCAGAGGGCGCCCAGCGCATTTCCAGTACCGAACCAGCGCGTTCGCCCAGACTGATCATCAAAAACATTTGCTGCATCGTGCGGTTGCGGCAGTCGATCACGCCGTCTTGCAAGGCTTGATTTGCGACCACAGTCGGACTTTGCTGTCAGTGCAGAGTGCGAATAGCATCCGGCAAAAGCCCGGTGGCGCGGACAATATCTTCTACCGACAGCCCCAAGCCGAGAAGATTTCGCGCAATGGCAAGCCGCTCTTTTTCTACCGCCGCATTTTCCCTCGCCACAATATCCCGTTGCAATTTTTCGCGGGATTCAGCAAGCAAGCGGGTTTGTTCGTCTTCCGAAAGGGCGACCAGGCGGGAAACCGCTTTTTTCAGTTGGGGGTTTTTTTCTGCGATTCTCATGAATTCTTCCTCTTTGCGCGCTTTCAAAAATTCCAGCCAGTCCCACAGCGCCGTGCCATCTTCTTCTTGCGGCAGCTTGGGCAGTTCCAGGGTGTTCACTTCCAGCAGATCGGTAAATTCCGAGCCGGTCTTGCGATCATGCAGCCGATAGCAGTTATGATAGTTCCGATTTTCCGGGATTTGTACATAGTCCGTAATCAGGATGTTGATCGAACGCTTGATGCTCTGATAATCCTCACCCCTGCCAATCTGCTCCGTCACCATGCGGGCGAGGTAAAAAACCACGCGCTCCCGCATCTGCGGGTGTTCGACGATCTGGATTTCGATGTCGATGATTTTGCCCGTGGGGGTCTTCACCTTCACATCCAGTATCCCCTGCTTGTCGTCAGGCAGATTCCCCTTCAACTGCGGATCAACAATCATGACTTCCTGATAATCCTCCGCGGGCAGGTCAAGCGCGGATTTCAGAAATGCCGTCAGTATCGAGGTGTCTTGCGCGTCACCAAAGAGCAGCTTGAATACAAGGTCGTTACGGGGCGAAAGAACGGGTTTATGCATGATCTGACGTCAAGGAGCGATGAGGGAGGCGCATTGTAGCCTGATGTCAGATTGGTAGAACATGAATCTCTTGGTCATCACTGGCATATCTTTACTTTAGCATTCACGCAATTGCCCTGACAGATGTGTCGCAGTCCGGTATCGCGTAGTATGATGGTCGTCTGCTACAAACCGCCTCCAAAAACACGCGCAGCGGCATATTTGATAAGGACACCACGACCATGACGGAGACTTTTTACGAAGTGTTGCGTCGCCAGGGCATTACCCGGCGCAGCTTTTTGAAATTTTGCAGTCTGACGGCGACTTCGCTGGGACTGTCGGCGGCGGCGATGCCCAGGATTGCCCATGCGCTGGAAAACAAGCCGCGCACGCCGGTTTTGTGGCTGCACGGGCTGGAATGCACCTGCTGTTCGGAATCGTTCATTCGTTCGGCGCATCCGCTCACCAAGGATGTCGTGCTGTCCATGCTGTCGCTGGATTATGACGATACGCTCATGGCGGCGGCGGGGCATCAGGCGGAAGCCATCATCGAAGCCGTGAAAGAAAAATACAAGGGCAATTACATTGTGGCGGTGGAAGGCAATCCGCCGTTGAATGAAGATGGCATGTTCTGCATTCAGGGCGGGCGTCCTTTCGTTGATAAATTAAAGGAGACCTGCGCCGACGCCAAGGCGGTGATTGCCTGGGGGTCTTGCGCTTCTTATGGCTGCGTGCAGGCGGCGCGTCCCAATCCGACCCGCGCGACGCCCATCAACAAGGTCATCACCGGCAAGCCGATCATCAATGTGCCGGGCTGCCCGCCGATTGCCGAGGTGATGACGGGCGTGGTGACGTACATGCTCACCTTTGATCGTATTCCCGAACTCGACCGGCAGGGGCGTCCGAAGATGTTTTACGGGCAGCGCATCCATGACAAATGCTATCGGCGCGGGCACTTCGACGCCGGACAATTCGTTGAAGCCTGGGATGATGATTCGGCGAAAAAGGGTTACTGTCTCTACAAAATGGGCTGCAAGGGGCCGACCACTTACAACGCCTGTTCCTCCATGCGCTGGAACGGCGGCATTTCCTGGCCGGTGCAATCCGGTCACGGCTGTATCGGTTGTTCCGAGGATGGTTTCTGGGACAAGGGCAGTTTCTACGACCGGGTGACGGGCATCCATCAATTCGGCATCGAAGCCAACGCCGATACCATCGGCGGCGCGATTGCCATCGGTACGGGCGCCGCCATCGCCGCCCACGCCGCGATGACCGCATTGCACAGCATCAAAAATCGTACCGCAACCCCCGCACAGGAACATAAAGGAGATCAGGCATGAGCGCCTACGAAACGCAGGGCTTCAAGCTCGATAATTCAGGCCGCCGCGTGGTGGTCGACCCCGTTTGTCGCATCGAAGGCCACATGCGGGTGGAAGTGAATCTGAACAGCAACAATGTCATCACCAACGCGGTTTCCACCGGCACCATGTGGCGCGGGCTGGAAGTCATTTTGAAAGGTCGTGACCCGCGCGACGCCTGGGCGTTTACCGAACGCATCTGCGGCGTGTGCACCGGTACGCACGCGCTCACGTCCATCCGCGCGGTAGAAGACGCGCTTGCCATCCAGATACCGGAAAACGCCCACCTGATTCGTAACATCATGCAGTTGAACCTGTATATCCACGACCATCTGGTGCATTTTTACCATCTGCACGCGCTGGATTGGGTGGACGTGGTATCCGCCCTGAAAGCCGACCCGCAAAAGACTTCCACGCTGGCGCAAAGCATTTCTTCCTGGCCGCTCTCTTCGCCCGGCTATTTCCGCGATGTGCAGGCGCGTCTGCAAAAATTCGTCGATAGCGGTCAGCTTGGCCCCTTCTCCAACGCCTATTGGGGCAATCCCGCCTACAAGCTGCCGCCGGAAGCCAATCTGATGGCGGTCACGCACTATCTGGAAGCCCTCGATTTTCAGAAGGAAATTGTCAAGATTCACGCCATTTTCGGCGGCAAGAATCCGCACCCGAACTGGCTGGTGGGCGGCGTGCCCTGCGCCATCAACCTGGAAGGCACGGGGGCGGTTGGCGCGATCAATATCGAACGCCTGAATCTGGTCAAAAGCGTCATTGACCAGGCCGCCGCCTTCATCGAACAGGTCTACATCCCCGACCTGCTCGCCATCGCCTCGTTCTACAAGGATTGGCTCTATGGCGGCGGCATCGCCAGCCAGGCGCTGCTGTCTTACGGCGACATTCCCGACCTTGCCAACGATTATTCGGCGGGCAACCTGCTCTTGCCGCGTGGCGCCATCATCAATGGCGACCTCGCCAGAATTCACGAAGTCGACCTGAAAGACCCTGAGCAGGTGCAGGAATTCGTTACCCATTCCTGGTACAAATACCCGGACGAATCGAAGGGGCTGCATCCCTTTGACGGCGTGACCGAACCCGATTTTGTGCTGGGCGCAAACACCAAAGGCGAAAAAACCCGCATCGAATCTTTCGACGAAGGCGGCAAATACTCCTGGATTAAAGCCCCGCGCTGGCGCGGGCACGCGATGGAAGTCGGCTGTCTGTCGCGCATGGTGCTGGCCTACCTGCAACCGGAACGTTACCCCTTCATCAGGGAAACCATCGACGGCGTGTTGAAAAAACTCGACCTGCCGCTGACCGCGCTGTTCTCCACCCTGGGGCGCACCGCCGCGCGCGGCATCGAAACCCTGTATTGCGTCAAGCTGCAACAACAGATGTTCACCCGCCTGATGAACAACCTGAAAGCGGGCGACCTGAACACCGCCAACACCGCCAAATGGGATCCCAAAACCTGGCCTGCCGAGGCGCAGGGCGCGGGCTTTACCGAAGCCCCACGCGGCGCGCTGGGACACTGGATCAAAATCAGGGACGGCAAAATCGACAACTACCAGTGCGTCGTACCGACCACCTGGAACGGCACCCCGCGCGACCCGCAAGGGCAGATCGGCGCATTTGAAGCCAGCCTCCTGAACACGCCGCTCGCCAAACCCGACGAACCGCTGGAAATCCTGCGTACCCTGCACTCCTTCGACCCCTGCCTTGCCTGCTCCACGCACGTCATGAGTCCCGACGGGCAGGAAATGGCGACGGTCAAGGTACGCTGAAAGGAAAACGACATGCTTTCCCAACACGACATACAGGAAGCCGAACGTCACGGGCGTCAGGTCTATTCCGTCTACGTCTTTGAAGCGCCGCTCAGGGTCTGGCACTGGGTCAACGCGCTGCTCATGGTCATCCTCGCCGTCACCGGCTACCTGATTGGCAAACCGCCGCCCACGCTGGCGGGCGAGGCCGCCGATCACTACGTCATGGGCTACATCCGCTTCATCCATTTCAGCGCCAGCTATCTCTTTGCCATCGGTCTGCTGGCACGGCTGTATTGGGCATTCGTCGGCAACCGCCACGCCCGCCAGATTTTTCTCCTGCCCTTTACCGACAAGGAATGGTGGAAGGAAGTCATCTACGAACTGCGCTGGTACCTGTTTCTGGAACACACCCCGAAAAAATACCTGGGGCATAACCCGATGGCGCTCCTGATGATGTTTTTCTTCTTCACCGTTTTCGCCTTCGGCATGACCTTGACCGGCTTCGGACTGTTCGTGGAATTTCGCGGCGCGGGCGGCATCGGTGACTGGCTCTTTGGCTGGGTCGTGCCGCTACTGGGCGGCTCGCAACAAACCCACGCCTGGCACCGCCTGGGCATGTGGCTGATGATGAGCTTCGCCGTTCTGCACATCTACGCCGCCATCCGCGAAGAAGTGCTCTCCAAACACTCCCTGATTTCCACCATGATTTCGGGCTGGCGGATGTTTAAGGATTAAACGGAACGGCGTTCCGTTTAATCCAGGGATCAGGTGACAGATGTCAGTACTTTCTGGAGGCTTTGCCTCCCCCTGATACCTGATCCCTGAATTGCTGTATCGCTCTGGCCGTTCCTGCGAAAATCGTTTTGTAACCCGCCCTCGCCGCCGCAAACCTATTCAGATAGCGGAAAAATCGCGGCGTCCTGCCCTTGCGGTATTCCTGCGTTTATAATGCGCCGTTATTTTCAATTTTGCCGGAGTCCCCACAAGTGCTGCCCATGGAGTTTATCCAGAACAATATTCTGACCATCGCCATCGCGGTCATCAGCGGCGTCATGCTCATTTGGCCTGGCCTGCACCGCACGGGCAAAGCCTTGAACGCCCATCAGACGACCACGCGCATCAACCGTGAAGACGCGGTTGTCATCGACGTGCGCGAGACGGACGAGTTTGCGGCGGGGCATTTGCCGAACGCGCGCCACATTCCTGCCAAGGACATCATCACGCGCATTGCCGAGCTTGCCGAACTGAAAGAGAAACCACTGATTGTGGTCTGTACTTCCGGCGTGCGTTCCGGGCAAGTCAGCGCGCAGTTGCAAAAACAGGGCTTCACCGACACGAACTTTCTGGATGGCGGCATCGACGCATGGAAGCGCGCCAATCTGCCTCTGACGCGGAGCAAAAAATGAGTCGCCCCGGTCGCGTCCTGATGTACACCACCGCCGTATGCCCTTACTGCATTCGCGCCAAGCAGTTGCTGGCGGCGCGGGGCGTGGCGGACATTGAGGAAATCCGCGTCGACCTGCATCCCGAACAGCGGGCGGCAATGGTGGAAGCCACACGGCGGCGCACCGTTCCGCAGATTTACATCGGCAACGCCCATGTGGGCGGCTGCGATGAGCTTTACGCCCTCGACCGGGCGGGGCAACTTCTCCCTTTGTTGGGTCTTTAATTTTTTCAGGAAATTTTCATGACACAGGAACAAGCCGCAGCAACGCAGGATCAGGAACAACAAGCCCCCGCTTTCGGCATCGAAAAAATCTACATCAAGGATTTTTCGCTGGAAGTGCCCAACGCGCCGGATATTTTTCTGGAACACGGCGAACCCACGGTGGACATCCAGTTGAACAACAGCGGCACGCCTCTGGGCAACGGCATCTTTGACGCGACGCTGACCGTGACGGTGACGGCGAAACTGGGTGAAAAAACCCTGTTTCTCGTCGAGGTGAGCCAGGCCGGTATTTTCCGCATGGTGAATGTGCCGGAACAGGAAATCGAGCCGCTGCTTGCCGTCGCCTGCCCCAACATCCTGCAACCCTACGCCCGCGAAGCCATTTCCACCGCCACCGTGCGCGCCGGTTTCGCGCCGGTGCTGCTGCAACCCATCAATTTCGAGGCCATTTATCTGTCGCGCTTGCAGGAACGGCAAGCTGCCCAAGCCCAGCAGATTGCCGCGCCCGCAGGTGAAGCAACGCCCGCCGCACAAGCGGCCAACTCGACAACCCTGCACTGATTGAGGTTACACATCATGTCCCGCCTGTCTTTTGCCCTGCTGTTTGCCACTGCCGCCCTGTTCGGCGGCGCCGCCCACGCGCTCGAATACCGTTCGGTTGCCGTGCCGGTCGCCATTTTTTACGACGCGCCTTCAACGCAGGGCAAGAAGCTGTATCTCACAAAGGCAGGCGCGCCGCTGGAAGTGGTGACGAAAATGGAAGGCTGGGTCAAGGTGCGCGACGCCGAAGGCACGATTGCCTGGATTCAGGATAACGCGGTCTCCAGCAAACGCACCCTCGTCGTCACCGCCGATTTGGCGGATATTCGTCAATCCGCTGTTGACACCGCCGCCGTCGTTTTTCAGGCGGAAAAGTGGGTGTCGCTGGAATTTCTGGAAGGCGCGCCCGCAGGTTGGGCGAAGGTGAAGCATCGTGACGGCGCCAGTGGTTTCGTGCGAATCACGCAGATTTGGGGTTTGTAAAAATTCCATGAAAATCACCATCCTGGCGGCAGGGGCATGGGGAACCGCCCTCGCCATCGCCTTTTCCGCGCGCCATCAGGTGACATTGTGGGCACGTGAAAGCGACCTTGTAGACGACATGCGACAGCGGCGCGAAAACGTGCGCTTTCTGCCCGGTTTTGCCTTGCCGCCGGAACTCGCCCTTGAAAACGAGCTGGCAACGGCGGGGGCGACAGCGGAAGTCATCATCATCGCCACGCCCATCGCCGGTTTGCGCCCCACCGCGCAAAGCCTCGCCGCGCTGGGGCTGAAAACGCCGCTGCTCTGGATCTGCAAGGGTTTTGAAGTCGCGGCGGGCAAATTGCCGCACGAAGTCATCGCGGAAGCCTTGCCCGATGTTCCCGGCGGCATGTTGTCCGGCCCCAGTTTCGCGCAGGAAGTGGCGGCGGGCTTGCCCACCGCGCTGACGCTCGCGTCGAACGACAGGCCGTTTGCGCATGACATGGCGCTGGCGCTGCATGGCGGCAGCTTGCGTATCTACGCCAGTCATGACCTGATTGGCGTTGAAGTCGGCGGCGCGGTGAAAAACATTCTCGCCATCGCCACCGGCATTTGCGACAGCCTGAAACTGGGCTTTAATGCCCGCGCCGCCTTGATGACGCGCGGCTTGGCGGAAATCGCCCGTCTGGGCGTCGCGCTGGGGGCGAAAAAAGAAACCTTTCTGGGGCTTTCCGGCGTTGGCGACCTGATTCTCACCTGCACTGGCGACCTTTCCCGCAACCGCCGCGTCGGGCAGGAGCTGGCAAGCGGAAAATCGCTGCAACAGGCGCTTGCCGATCTGGGACACGTCGCCGAAGGCGTGCCTACCGCACTGGCAGTACATCAACTCGCGGGGCGTCTGGGCGTCGACATGCCCATCACCGCCGCCGTCGCCGCCTTACTGGAAGGCAAAGTCAGTGTGCGCGACGGCATCGGGCAACTTCTGTCACGCGACCCTGCGGAAGAATGATTTTTTCATGCCATCATGAAGGCGCTGAAACTCGGAAAAACCATCACCCGCAAACTTCATTCTGTCGGCATCCGCACGGCAGGGGAATTGATTGAAACGGGGAGCAAAGAGGCGGCAAGGCGGCTTAAAGCGGAGTACCCTTCAACGTGCGTGGTCATCCTGTATCATCTACAGGCTGCCATTGAGGGCGTTGAAATGAAAATGCTCTCCCCTGAAACAAAAGCCGATTTGAAGCAGTTTTTCAAGCAACTCCAAAATGATGTGCGATAAAGGGGTTAACGAAACGGTTCCGGTAGACCGCATCGTAAATGCCGCCCTGACCTTGGGAACGGATCCGCTTTGAAGCGCGCCGACATCAAACAACCGCCAACCTTCCCCTTGTGGGAAAAGGCAAGGGAAATTTTCACGCCATGAACCTGCTGCGCGCTCTGGTCACGGTCAGCGGCATGACCCTGCTTTCCCGCATCCTGGGTTTTGTGCGGGATTTTGTGATTGCGCGCACCTTTGGCGCGGGCGCTTTGACCGATGCTTTTTTCGTCGCCTTCAAACTCCCCAACCTGCTGCGCCGACTGTTTGCCGAAGGCGCGTTTTCGCAAGCCTTCGTGCCCATTCTGGGGGAATACAAAAACAAACAGGGCGAGGAACGCACCCGCATCCTGCTGGGGAACACCGCCACCCTGCTCTCGCTCATCCTGTTTATGGTCACCCTGTTGGGCGTGCTGGCCGCGCCCGCGCTGGTGTGGATTTCCGCGCCCGGTTTTGCCGCCGATGCGGACAAATTCGCCCTCACCGTCACCCTCACCCGCATCACCTTTCCCTACATCCTGTTCATGTCCCTGACGGCGATGGCGGCGGGCATCCTCAACACCTGGAGCCGCTTCGCCCTGCCTGCCTTCACGCCAGTATTGTTAAATCTCAGTTTCATCCTCATGGCGCTGTTTGCCGCGCCCTGGTTCAATCCGCCCGTGCTGGCGCTCTCCTGGGCGGTGTTCATCGGCGGTTTTTTGCAACTCGCCCTGCAACTGCCCGCGCTCGCCAAAATCGGCATGTTGCCGCGCCTCTCCTGTAACTTCTCCCGCGCATGGCGGGACGAAGGCGTGCGACGCATCCTGAAACTGATGGCGCCGGCAACGCTGGGGGTATCCGTTTCGCAAATCAGCCTGTTGATTAACACCGTCATCGCCTCCCTGTTGGTCAGCGGCAGCGTGTCATGGCTCTATTACGCCGACCGCCTGATGGAATTTCCGGCTGGTCTATTGGGCGTGGCGCTGGGCACGATTCTGCTGCCCTCGCTCTCGAAACTCAATGCCAACGCCGACCGCAACGCATACTCGGCGCTGCTGGATTGGGGCTTGCGCCTCACCCTGCTGCTGGCGCTGCCCGCGTCGGCAGGGCTGGCGCTACTGGCGGTGCCCTTAATCGCTACCCTGTTTTTTCACGGCGCATTCGGCGCAGAAGACGTACTCGCCACCCGTGCGGCGCTGGTCGCCTACAGCCTGGGGCTAACCGGCATGATTCTGGTCAAGGTCCTCGCCCCCGGTTTTTACGCACGCCAGAACATCAGAACGCCCGTCAAAATCGCCATCGTCAGCCTGATCGCAACCCAAGTCATGAATCTGCTCTTCGTCTTCGCGCTCGAATTCGCCCACGCCGGTCTTGCGCTCTCCATCGGACTCGCCGCCTGCCTGAACGCTTTTTTGCTCTATCGCGGACTACTCCGCCAGCAGGTCTACACCCCCCAACCCGGCTGGCTGAAATTCACCCTGAAACTGACCGTCGCCCTCACCCTGATGGCGCTCGCCCTGTACTTCGGCATGGGCAGCACAGAAGACTGGCTGCACTACTCACTGCCGACACGACTCTGGCGTCTGCTCGCGCTGGTCGTGCTTGGCGCGGGCGTGTATTTTGCCGCGCTCTGGGTAATGGGATTTCGGATCGCGGATTTTAAGCGGCGGTCGGTCGCGTAAAGGCAAGCGTAGCGCGAACATCTGTAGATACTGCTATCCATGTGTCAAGCATTCGGGCACGGCACGCCGTGCCCCTACGGGGAATGGGCGGATCACATGTAGGGGCACGGCGTGCCGTGCCCTATGGCGGCAAGATGTTTGCGTAGCACGGACATCCGTGGTGGCAACGGTTTTCGATGAAGCGCAGCGATGGCAAAAGCGAAGCGCCTTCCACCATTGGGCGGTTGCGCGCGACCATAAGCTTGATGGTGAATAACGCTTCGTTTACTCAACATGATGTCCGTACTACGCGCTGCATGCACACTGAATTGACATGAGGGAGCGCCAGACTGTCAAAGTGGCCATCCTGCGGACTGACCGCGCCGTAAGCATGGGTGTATTCGTGGGTGAGCATGGCCTTGACGAGCGGGCGCATGGGTTTCTTGTGCCAGCAGCGTCGGCATTGGCTGGTGCGTCCGAAACGCGCTTCGTCCTGAAACATCAGCCGCCGTGGCTTGCTGTTGTTCCAGCTTTCTACGATTTCACCCATGCCCCTTTGAAGTTTTTTTCCCAGTCTCCACGCGCCAGGGGATATCCTTGGGGATGAGCCGTGTCGGGCGTCAGTTTGCGCCAGCCATTGCGTGCCAGCATTCGATAGATCGTCGCCAGGGAGATGCTCTTGCCGAGTCGCCCGGCGATTTTCTCTCTGAGCGGTGGAACGACTACAACCCCGCCTTGTGCAGCCTCCGCAAGGACTTCATCAAGAATCTGCCCTTCGCGTTCAAGGGTGGCATGAGCGCGGTTGCGTAATGCCCGTTTGGATTGAGGCGCATTCCGTTCGTGACGCGCCACCTCGCAGTAACGCGTTCGCAGCTTGCATGTCGCTCCGACCGACCGTCCAATGACTTTGGCTGTTAATTCCAGCGACAGCCCCAACTCCAGCGGTAACAGCACCGCCTGAGCCGTCCGCAATTCATCCGCTGTCTTCGCTGTCCTCAACAGATCACGCGCTGTTGCGATTTGATCCGCTCCGCTTGCCTTGCGCGCCATGACATCCTCCTTGCTGTGAGAACTATATTATTACTCTTTTTATTGAGAATCGGAATAACGTCCACCGTCGCCATGTTTTTGTGCCGTCGCTCACTGACGCGAATGACCCATCGGCTACGCGGGTCATCCTTCCTGCCCGCAACGCGTAGTACGGTGTGCGCGCCGGGTAGAGGCACGGCGCGCCGTGCCCCTACGTGCGTACGCGCGCCATCAGTTTGACGGTGTGCTCCAGCCTGGTCAGTTCGCGTGCCCAGTGGTGCGCTCCGGCGCAGGCTTCCATGCCTTTTCAGACAGGGCGGCAGGGATTGAAACCACGGCAGCAACTGCTGACGGGTGAATTTCTTTCTGGCTTCCACTTCTTCACGCGCATTCACACCATGTACCTGAAACACGTTTTGCCAAATCTGCGCCGATGCGGGTAATTCCGATTCGCATTAGAAGCGATACTTTGTCGACTTCGCCTTGCCGTGCAATAGCACTGTCTTCGGACAGTTTTCGCGTCTCGCTTCTAATGCGAACCGGAATAAGCTTCATTTCGGATTCCTCCTGTCTGTCTGTCATGGGTTGATAACACGCCCGGTTTGGCACATCCGATGCCATTCCATTGACCTACGCGCCGGGAGCGATGGCGTCCCCGCCGTCGCTCCCAAAGGACGCTTGCCGACCCCGTTGTGCTTCACTGAACCGTTCAATGTCGGGTTGCGCCTGCGGCTTATCCAACGAGAAACTACGCTCGTCTCAGGGCATATTTGCCAGCCAGCACTTGCCCGACAGCAACCATCGGGCTATGCTCTCGAAATTGGCGCGGTCATCATTTTGCACGGAGCACAGCACACCATGAGCCTTTTCGGGAAAATCACCAGTCTGCTTGGACATGACGAAGAACAATCCCATCCTTCCAGAATCACCCAGGAACAGGAAAAGCTGCTGAAACATGTCATAGACATGACCGATTTTCGCATTGCGAATATGGCGAATTACGGGGATACGCTGCTGCCTGCCGTTAATGTGGCACAGGCGTATTTCGAGCAAACGCTGGATTGCGTTCCCGGTCCGATTGCACTGGACAGCAATCATCCCACGTTGGCCAGGCTGTTTCCGCAACCGGAAGATATGGTCGCCAGTCTGGGGCGCAGTCTGTCCGTCAAAAACGAATTGGAAGCGCTCGAAAAGGCGGGTCATGCGCGGCTTTACGCGTTGCTGGGCGTGCGCTCCAAACCGGGGGAAGACGGGCAAACCGTTATCGCTGACCACACGGTACGCAGCTTGGGGGTCAGCCCCGCCGCCGTTCGCCATCTGTTGAAAATCGCCGCCTTCGACAGTCTTCTGCAAGGCTTCGCCAACGAAAACCTGCATTACGATAAAAAACTGGAACAGGCGCGTATGCAAAAGGAATTGTTGCAGGAAGCGCGCCTGAGCGCTGCGCGTCCATTAGCTGCCGCCCTGGCAACAACGCCAGCTCGCGCCCATCATGAGCAAAGCCCCGAACAGGTACTCGCCGGTCTGCAAGATTGGCTCTATGCGCCGCAAAGCCGTTTGCGCCTTGAAACCGGCAATTGTTACACCATCGCCGCCGAAAGCGCGGATGAGGAAGACTGGAATTTCCCCCTGCTGGTCACGCAAGATCGCCGCCAGTGGTATGTCTGCCTGATTGGTTTCCCGATCAACATGGCGAAGAAGGCGCTGGCTGCGGAGCATCACAATCACCGCTTCATCATGATTTGATTGCCCCCAGCCAAAATTTGCCATGCACATCATTTGTATCGGCTGGCTCTTTGTCATCCTGATGATGTCCCTGACCGCCTCCAGTCTGGCAGGCGGTGTATTGGGCTTCATTTTTTTCGGTCTTGCGCCCGTGTTTCTGCTGGGCTATTTATTGGGTCTTGGTCGTCGCTCCCGATAACTGCCGCAAATTGGTTAGCGGCGCTTCGCGCAGGTTTCACAATCGTCGGGTTCAACTTCGCTCACCCAAGCTGCGCGCCGGGAGCGATGGCGTCCCCGCCATCGTACGACGGCGAGACGCCGTCGCTCCCAAAGGGCGCTTGCCCGGCAAAAAACGTTGTGCTTCACTGAACCGTTCAATGTCGGGTTGCGCCTGCGGCTTACCCAACCTGCGAGAAACCGAAGGGGCGCGGGGGGATTCGAGCGGCTTCGTCGTTACAAAACATGTTTTCGGCATTCATGCGATTGCCCCGATCAGTGCGCCCCGTCACCCGGAATCCCCTGTACTTCTTCTGCATGTTCAGCATGTTCATGTCCATGCCCGCCGTGGTCGTGGTCATGTTCAAACAAAAGTTGCGCGCCCAGAATGGTGGCGACGCCCAAGCCAATCAGGAGTACCTGCTGCACGGTCGCTGACAGTTCCGTGCGTTTGTGCAAGCCGGGAATCAGGTCGGCAACGGCGATGTAAATCATGCTGGCAGCCGCCAGCGCCAGAATGTGAGGAATCCAGGCTTCCAGTTCCGAAAGAATGAAATAGGCGAGCAGACCGCCCACCAGCGTGGCGAGGCTGGAAATCAGGTTGAACGCCAGCGCCTTCTTGCGGCTGTAGCCGGAATGCAGGAGCACGCTGTAATCGCCGACTTCCTGGGGTATTTCGTGCGCGGTGATGGCGAGCGCGGTGACGATGCCCACCTGCGTTCCCTGCATGAACGCCGCCGCAATCAGGATGCCATCGACAAAATTGTGAAAAGTGTCGCCCACCAGAATCAGGAGACCGGAACGCCCGTGGTCGTGGGTGGGCGGATGCGCGTCATGCGCTTCGCAATGATGATGATGGCAATGCCGCCAGAGCACCAGTTTTTCCAGCACGAAAAATCCCAGGATGCCCGCCAGCAGGGTCGCGGCGATGCTGCCGGGTTCCCCTTCGCTGAAGGCGTGGGGAATCACTTCCAGAAAGGATGCGCCCAACAGCGCGCCGATGGCGTAGGACACCAGCAGGGAAAGGCGGGAAGCGCCGATGAGATGGCACAATCCCGCCGCTGCCAACACGCTCAACGCGCCGCCAAAAACGCTGGCGGCAATAATCCAGCTTAATGTATTCATCATCCTTCGCTCCTCTGCCGCTTGCCCTCACCCGCCGCCAGAAGTTCTTTCGGCAGATTGAAATAAACATTTTCCTCGACGCCCGCAAGTTCGCTCATCGTGCCCTGCCCCAAATGACGCAGGCGTTCAACGACTTGCGCGACCAGATTTTCCGGCGCGGAAGCGCCAGCGGTGACGCCGATGTGGTGTTTGCCTGCCAGCCACTCGGGATCAAGTTCGTCGGAAGAGTCGACGAGATAGGCGGCGACGCCCAGACTGGCGGCCACTTCGCGCAGACGGCGGGAATTTGAACTGCTGGGGCTACCGACCACAATCACCAGTTCACAGTGTGCCGCCAGCGCCTTGACGGCATCCTGACGATTTTGTGTGGCGTAGCAGATGTCGTCCTTGTGCGGCCCCTGAATGTCCGGAAAGCGCTGACGCAGCGCGGCGACGACATGGCGGGCGTCGTCCATGGACAAGGTGGTCTGGGTGACGAAGGACAGCGCCTGCGGTTGGGATACCTTCAGTTTTTCCGCGTCCGCCGCTTTTTCCACCAGATAGATGCCTTCCTCGCTCTGCCCCATCGTGCCTTCGACTTCCGGGTGTCCGGCGTGACCGATCATCACCACTTCTCTGCCCTGAGCGCGCATTTTGTCGACTTCGAGATGCACCTTGGTCACCAGCGGACAGGTCGCGTCAAACACTTTGAACCCGCGTTGCGCGGCTTCCTCGCGCACCGCTTTGGACACGCCGTGGGCGCTGAAAATCAGGGCGCTGCCCGGTGGCGCTTCGGATAAATCCTCGATGAACACCGCGCCTTTGGCGCGCAGGTTGTCGCAGACGAACTGGTTATGCACGACCTCGTGACGCACATAGACGGGCGTACCGAATTTTTCCAGCGCGTGTTCGACAATGCCGATGGCGCGGGTGACGCCAGCGCAAAAGCCGCGTGGATTGGCAAGCAGGATGTGTATGGGCATGTTTTTACAGGACAGCGATAATTTCCACCTCGAAGCGAATCGCCTTGCCCGCCAGAGGATGGTTGAAATCGATCAGCGCGTGCGTATCGTCGAGTTGGCGCAAAAAACCGGAAAAACCCGCACCGCCCGGCGTGGAAAATTCCAGCACGGCGTTTTCCGCCAATACAACATCCGACGGCAGGGCCGTGCGCGCGATGCGTTCGATGAGACGCGGATTCACCGCGCCAAAGGCTTCTTCCGCCGCCAGTTCAAACACCCGTCGCTCACCTTCGGAGAGACCCATGAGCCGCTCTTCAAGGCATTGCGCCAGTTGCCCGCCGCCCATTTGCAGGGTGGACGGCGACATCCCGAAGGTAGAGACGAAATCCTCGCCATCCACGGCGGCAAGGCGGTAATGCAGGGTCAGATAGCTATCCGCGCAGACGGTATGATTCATCATAAAACTAACTCCGGTTGAAAAACCCCGCCCGTAAGAAAGGTGGGACCGACAGACCTCTTGACCTGTCACTCATTTCCTGGCGTTCCGGTCAATTGTTGTTGGCATTGCCTGTACTGGTCGCGTCTGAAGTGGACGACATTGTATAGGTTCGGCGTATTTCAACAGAATGTTTCCACAACATCCATTAAAAACGGGTTCCGCGCCCGGCGGACGCGAAACCCATCAACGCAGCCTGAGATCAGGCTCTAAAACGCGGCTTCCGGCAATGCCCAGGTAGAACCGATGATCTGGATCAGGTCTTCCGGCAATTCGGCATCCCCGATGCTTGCGGGGGTTTGATTCGCCATCGCGTCAATCAGGGTTTGCACCTGTTGGTTGTGTAATACGGAACCATCGCTCAGTTTGAATGCTTCTATCTGATAGGCAATGTCGCTAAACCAGTTCGACACCGAAACCGTATCCTGACTGTGCAGGATCTGTACCGTCAGGTTGTCGTCCTGACGGGTAAACCACAAATCTTCCGCCGCAATGTCCGTGCCAAATTGCAGAATGTCGTGATTCCCCGCCAGAGTGTCGTAATCGTAGAGGGTGTCTTGACCATCGCCACGATTCAAGATGTAGGTATCGTTACCATACCCACCGTCCAGATAGTCGTTACCTTCGCCGCCAATCAGAAGGTCGTCTCCGGCTTCGCCGTACAGCGCATCGTCGCCTTCGCCGCCCGACAGAACATCATCTTCGTCTCCTCCGTAGAGCGTGTCATTACCCTCGCCGCCGTCCAGCAGGTCATTGCCAGCGTCACCAACCAGAGCATCATCGCCTTCGTCGCCGTACAGGGTATTGTCGTCTCCGTTGCCATACAGCGTGTCATTGCCCAAACCACCGGACAGGGTATGTACGTTGTCGTTCGCGTAAAGCGCATCATCGCCGTCTGTATTTTGGATCACAAGCGTGTCGTTGATGTAGCTCTTGTCCCAGACCGTGCCATCGGCAAAGTGGATTTCTTCGATGGCGTATTCATCGCAAAAGTGATAATTCACCACAATCTGGTCTGTGCTGTCCTTGAGGTTCAGAACAAGGCTGTCGCCGGAACGGGTTGCTCGTACTTCATCCGGTGCAATGCCTTCGCCGAACTGAATGATGTCTTTGTTATTCGCTGTCCAGTCGTAATCGTAGAGGGTGTCTTGACCATCGCCACGATGGAAGATGTAGGTGTCGTTACCATATCCGCCGTCCAGATAGTCGTTGCCCGTACCGCCAATCAGAAGGTCGTCTCCGTCTCCGCCGTACAGACCGTCATTACCCTCGCCGCCCGACAGAACATCATCTTCGTCTCCGCCATACAGACCATCGTCACCTTCTCCCCCGTCCAGCGTGTTATGACCACCGCCACCGTGAAGGGTGTCGTTGCCTTCGTTTCCGTACAGGGTGTCGTCGCTGTTACTACCGAACAAGGTATCGTTACCCAAACCGCCGGACAGGGTATGCACAGCGTCGTTCGCGTAAAGCGCATCATCATCGTCCGTGCTTTGGGTCACAAGCGTATTGTTGATGTAGCTCTTGTCCCAGACCGTGCCGTCTGCAAAGTGGATTTCTTCGATGGCGTATTCATCGCAAAAGTGATAATTCACCACAATCTGGTCCGTGCTGTCCTTGAGGTTCAGTATCAGGCTGTCGCCGGAACGGGTCGCTCGTACCTCATCCGGAGTAATGTCTTCGCCGAACTGAAGGATGTCTTTGTTACTCGCTGTCCAGTCGTAGTCGTAGAGGGTGTCTTGACCATCGCCACGATTGAAGATGTAGGTGTCGTTACCATATCCACCGTCCAGATAGTCGTTGCCCGTACCGCCAATCAGAAGGTCGTCTCCGTCTCCGCCATACAGACCGTCATGACCCTCGTCGCCCGACAGAACATCATCTTCGTTTCCGCCATACAGACCATCGTCACCTTCTCCCCCATCCAGCGTGTTATGACCACCGCCGCCATAGAGGGTGTCGTTGCCTTCGTCGCCGTACAGTGTATTGTCGTCTCCGTTGCCGTACAGCGTATCGTTACCCAGACCACCGGACAGGGTATGTACGTTGTCGTTCGCGTAAAGCGCATCATCGCCGTCTGTGCTTTGGGTCACAAGCGTGTTGTTGATGTAGCTCTTGTCCCAGACCGTGCCGTCTGCAAAGTGGATTTCTTCGATGGCGTATTCACTGCGGGCTTCATCGTAAAAGTGATAATTCACCACAATCTGGTCGGCGCTGTCCTTGAGGTTCAGAACAAGGCTATCGCCGGAACGGGTCGCTCGCACCTCATCCGGTGCAATGCCTTCGCCGAACTGAATGATGTCTTTGTTACTCGCTGTCCAGTCGTAGTCGCAGAGGGTGTCTTGACCATCGCCACGATTGAAGATGTAGGTGTCGTTACCATATCCACCGTCCAGATAATCGTTGCCTTCGCCGCCAATCAGAAGGTCGTCTCCGTCTCCGCCGTACAGACCGTCGTGACCTTCGCCGCCCGACAGAACGTCATCTTCGTCTCCGCCATACAGACCATCGTCACCTTCTCCTCCGTCCAGTGTGTTATGACCACCGCCGCCGTGAAGTGTGTCGTTGCCTTCGTCGCCGTACAGGGTATTGTCGTCTCCGTTGCCATACAGCGTGTCATTGCCCAACCCGCCGGACAGGGTATGCACAGCGTCGTTCGCGTAAAGCGCATCATCGCCGTCTGTGCTTTGAGTCACAAGCGTATTGTTGATGTAGCTCTTGTCCCAGACCGTGCCATCGGCAAAGTGGATTTCTTCGATGGCGTATTCATCGCAAAAGTGATAATTCACCACAATCTGGTCGGCGCTGTCCTTGAGGTTCAGTATCAGGCTGTCGCCGGAACGGGTCGCTCGTACTTCATCCGGTGCAATGCCTTCGCCGAACTGAATGATGTCTTTGTTATTCGTTGTCCAGTCGTAGTCGCAGAGGGTGTCTTGACCATCGCCACGATTGAAGATGTAGGTGTCGTTACCATACCCACCATCCAGATAGTCGTTGCCCGTACCGCCAATCAGAAGGTCGTCTCCGTCTCCGCCGTACAGACCGTCATGACCCTCGCCGCCCGACAGAACGTCATCTTCATCTCCGCCATACAGACCATCGTCACCTTCTCCCCCATTCAGCGTGTTATGACCACTGCCACCGTGAAGGGTGTCGTTGCCTTCGTTTCCGTACAAGGTATTGTCATCTCCGTTGCCGTACAGCGTGTCATTGCCCAAACCACCGGACAGGGTATGTACGTTGTCGTTCGCGTAAAGCGCATCATCGCCGTCCGTGCTTTGAATGACGAGCACATCGTTGATATAGGCTTTCTCCCAGACCGTACCATCGGCAAAGTGGATTTCTTCGATGGCGTATTCATCGTAAAAGTGGTAATTCACCACAACCTGGTCGGCGCTGTCCTTGAGGTTCAGAACAAGGCTGTCGCCGGAACGGGTCGCTCGTACCTCATCCGGTGCAATGCCTTCGCCGAACTGAAGGATGTCTTTGTTACTCGCTGTCCAGTCGTAGTCGTAGAGGCTGTCTTGACCGTCACCGCGATTGAAGATGTAGGTGTCGTTACCATATCCGCCGTCCAGATAGTCGTTGCCCGTACCGCCAATCAGATGGTCGTCTCCGGCTTCGCCGTACAGCGCATCGTCGCCTTCGCCGCCCGACAGGACATCATCTTCGTCTCCGCCGTAGAGCGTGTCATTACCCTCGCCGCCGTCCAGCAGGTCATTGCCAGCGTCACCAACCAAAGCATCATCGCCTTCGTCGCCGTACAGGGTATTGTCGTCTCCGTTGCCGTACAGCGTATCGTTACCCAGACCACCGGACAGGGTATGTACGTTGTCGTTCGCGTAAAGCGCATCATCGCCGTCTGTATTTTGGATCACAAGCGTGTCGTTGATGTAGCTCTTGTCCCAGACCGTACCATCGGCAAAGTGGATTTCTTCGATGGCGTATTCATCGCAAAAGTGATAATTCACCACAATCTGGTCGGCGCTGTCCTTGAGGTTCAGTATCAGGCTATCGCCGGAACGGGTTGCTCGTACTTCATCCGGTGCAATGCCTTCGCCAAACTGAAGGATGTCTTTGTTAGCTGCTGTCCAGTCGTAGTCGTAGAGGGTGTCTTGACCATCGCCACGATTGAAGATGTAGGTATCGTTACCATACCCACCGTCCAGATAGTCGTTACCTTCGCCGCCAATCAGAAGGTCGTCTCCGGCTTCGCCGTACAGCGCATCGTCGCCTTCGCCGCCCGACAGGACATCATCTTCGTCTCCGCCGTAGAGCGTGTCATTACCCTCGCCGCCGTCCAGCAGGTCATTGCCAGCGTCACCAACCAGAGCATCATCGCCTTCGTCGCCGTACAGGGTATTGTCGTCTCCGTTGCCGTACAGCGTATCGTTACCCAAACCACCGGACAGGGTATGTACGTTGTCGTTCGCGTAAAGCGCATCATCATTGTCCGTGCTTTGAATGACGAGCACATCGTTGATATAGGCTTTCTCCCAGACCGTGCCGTCTGCAAAGTGGATTTCTTCGATGGCGTATTCATCGCAAAAGTGATAATTCACCACAATCTGGTCGGCGCTGTCCTTGAGGTTCAGTATCAGGCTGTCGCCGGAACGGGTTGCTCGTACTTCATCCGGAGTAATGCCTTCGCCAAACTGAATGATGTCTTTGTTACTCGCTGTCCAGTCGTAATCGTAGAGGCTGTCTTGACCATCGCCACGATGGAAGATGTAGGTGTCGTTGCCATACCCACCGTCCAGATAGTCGTTACCTTCGCCGCCAATCAGAAGGTCGTCTCCGTCTCCGCCGTACAGCGCATCATCGCCTGCAAAGCCTGAAATCACGTCGTGGTTCGCGCTACCGTGCAGGGTTTCGTTGCCTTCCGTGCCGTAACTGAAGTGAAGGTTCAAATCCAGTCGCTGGAAGAGTGGGTTTTCAAAGGCGGGCAACAGTGCATTCAGGTTGGATGCGCCAGAGAGCAATTGATAAATGGCATCCGATAACGTCTCCCGCGTAGCAGGGGCGATTTCCGTGAGCGCAGTGATGAGTAGCCATTGTTTTGCCACATGGTTCGTATCGGCGAGATTTTCCGCAATGGCGGTTAATGCCGCTTCAAACGTCCGGGCATCAATGGCGCTATGGGTACTCAACAAATCCGTGTTCGGGTTGTAACTCAAGTCGGGGGCGATCTCCGCCAACAGGCCATTGGCAACCGCGAATTTCACCAGCAGGTTGCGGGAAAGTTCATCATAGGCTTGGCGATAATAACCGCCAGTGGTAACGATTTCTCCATTTTCGCGCCACTGTCCATCCCCAAGTTTCAACACATCCAGACCGGCGTATTGTTTGATGATGCCCAATTGTTCCAGCGTGAAAGATTCACCCGCCAGCTCAAAATCAACCTTGCCAGTGTTTGAATTGAGGTTCAGCCTGTGATCAGAGTCAATGGTTTCAATGGCAATATTTTCTACGCCCGCCCATTGAGTGAGCAGGGTTTCAAAGTTGGCAAGGAGCGTGTCGATATTGGCATTGGCAAAAAGATTCAGCACGGTTTCTTTGAATTCTGCGTTCAGGCTCATGGCAATGTGCAGGTCGGGGAGTTGTCCGTACCCCTTGATGTTGCCCACCGCCAATACTGCCGGGTCAATTTGCACTTCGCCAACAAAGCGGGTCAAGGTGGGGTTGGAAGCAAAGAGCACATCGGCGGCAATGCCTGATGTTTCCGCGACAATGCCTTCTGTGCCGTTCGCCCAGGTAAAGCTGCCCTGGCGGGCAATTTGTCCATCGCTGTCCGCTTGCGCGGCAACGTCCTGATACGCCAGATTGATGCTGGCAATGCCGACCTGTTGCAGGGTGCGAAGTTCTCCGGTTTGCGTGACGCCATCCCCATTTTTGTCCTGCCAGACCTTGAGCGCGGCAAAAGCGGCATCGTTTGTATCAATGACGCCATCGCCGTTTACGTCCAGCGTGGCAAGTTCTTCGTAGCCGGTTTGTTGCAGATTGCCAAAAAGCTCGTTGATATTATTGACCTTGCCATCGCCATTGGCGTCCAGCACGAGAAAACCATCTTCTTTGTCGAGCCATGAGGTGTGGGTGGCAAAGCCGTTGCCCGTGAGATCGAAATAGGCTTTGCTCTGGTTGAGATTAACCAGCCTTACGCCGTCGCCGTTGAGGTCAAGCACCAGCGGGTCTTTGGGCAGGGCTGCGTCAGCCCCGCCGCATCCATTCCTGGCGCCGTCTCCGGCTGCACCACCATCGCCGCCGGAGGGGCAGTCGTCGGGTTCGGGGTCGGGTTCTTTCGGCTCGCTGCCAGGGTCAGGCATATCGTCAAAGGGAAACGGGTCATCGCCCGGCAGTGGGGCGCTGGGCAACAAATCGTCTGCGGGATTGTCAGGAATACCTTCAATAGGACCTCCGTCACCCCCCAATTTTGTTTCACCCTGCTCATTTCCTACTTTTACTCCAACGGTCGTTTTACCATCACGGACTTCTATCTCTACCGAACCCGGTTCTTCGCCTTTATTTTGTCCCTGTGCTTCTACTTTAATACCGTCATCGCCTGCTGTTATCGTTACTGTGCCATCTTTGCCTTTATGCTTTATACCTACTTCTATTCCTTTTTCTGAGCCACCTCTGATAGAGATAGAATCTTCGTCATTTGAGATTGATACTTCTCCGTTACCTTGACCTTCGATGTTACCTTTATTGTCAAATTCAACTCCGCCACCAATCTTACCGCTTACAGTGGTATCACCATTATTCTGTGTTCCAGATATTTCTCCGTTAGCCGTACCTTTGATGTTACCTTGATTGTCAAATTCAACTCCGCCATCAATCTTACCACTTACTGTGGTATCGCCATTATTCCGTGTTCCAGATACTTCTCCGTCAACCTTTCCTTTAATATTGCCATCTCTATCGACTTTAAGCTCGCCACTAACCGTTTCATTTACGGTTGTATTGCCATTGGTTTTTGAATTAGACATCTCCCCACTAGCAGTGATACTTTCGACACCCAATCGGTCAAGAGCAGCCTTAATCGCCGCATTATCTTTATCTTTTTGTGCTTTAATCTCTGCGGAAGCATTCTTAAAACCATTCGGATCAAATCCAAGGTTAGCGCCAGCAGAAAGACTGCCATCAGAATTATGCCCTGTAATTTCTATGGAAACAGAGGGATTAACCACATTACCATTATTAATCTCCGCACTACCATTAAGGCTAACAGAAGCATCGCTACCATTATACCCCAAAGAACCTTCTAGTTTTATATTGCCACCAGGTTCCGTGGGTATAGAAACGCCAACTGATCCATATCCTCCGTGAGAAGGAGTAGATTTTCCATTTGCCATGATGCAACCTCCAAAAGTTAAGAATTGACAAGCAAGCTACTTTTTTGCTTTGTTTGACATAGACGGCATATCTAGAAGTCGGCGTAAAAATTCCTCTGAAACGTTAAGAGAAAATTCATACACGTACCATTTTTCTTTTTGACTTCTAAGACCTATGTAAAGCCCAAAAAACGTTACATTAGAACACTCTATTACATATGATCTATTATCAAACAAGTCTGCTTTTAGTACTCTATTGACAACATGAACCTTGTAAACAGAACAATTTTCCATGTCATTTTTGAAAGAATTATTTACGTAACTCACAGTATTATCTCGGTCTTTGAAAGCGGGATCAAAATGAGCAGAAAATAGCGAAGCAATGCAATTACTCTTTAGATCTGACGAGATACAGGTAATAAGTTGTTTCTCAAAAGCATCCTTATCCTCAATCGGCACAGGCTCACTCGCCACTGCCGCGACAGAGAAGAGCAACCCAACAACAACACCCAACGCATACTTGAATTCTGCTTGCATCTTTCTACTCCTCATGCCCATACGAAAAATTTGATTTGCGAATCCTAGGCAGTTCCGTTCATCCTGTCAAGCACAATTTTTTATATCAATAGACGACAATTGCTTATAAGTTTGCGCGAAAAATCTATGACGGAGCAAGCGTAACACGGACATTCGCAGGGTGGAAAAGCGAAGCGCCTTTCACCATTGGGGCACCTCGAAAAACCTCTCTTCCTCCGGATTTGTTAAAATTACGTTGTTCTGAATTTTAGAGTAGGTGAAGCAGATGATTTCACGTAGCGCCCTCAAGACGGACCTGTTTGCAAGTGAAGCGCACAGCCGCAAGATAGACAAACTGGGTGACCCGCTGATCGAGATTGAGCAGCACATAGACTTTGCAGCGCTATCGGCGGAGGTAGATCGCATAGTGCCCCGTCCAGTCAGCGAGCAGGGAGGACGACCGCCCTATCCGACCGAGGCAATGGTACGGATAGTGTTTTTGAAGCACTTATACAATCTCTCGGACGAACAGATGGAATACCAGTTGCTGGATCGGATGAGTTACAAACGATTTTGCGGACTGAGCACGTCGGCGAACATTCCGGA
>BNUD01000006.1 GCA_025997095.1 Betaproteobacteria bacterium
CCCGGTATAACGCCAGCAGTCGCGTTATGCTGCTCACACTCACGCGCATCTCCCTCGCTATCTTTGCGTGACTGCCTCCTTCTGCTTTCGCCGCCAGTATCCTTTTGCGCAGGTCATTCGATAAGGCCGTAGGCATGTTTTATTCCTCCTTGTCTGTTTCATTATACCTATTTCATTGTAGATTACTCATGTATTTGTTAATTTGCTCTAATTACCGTCCCCGCAAAAACAGCTTGTCGAGTTCCGTGAGCGTAAGCGTCGTCCATGTGGGGCGGCCGTGGTTGCATTGTCCGCTGCGTTCTGTGGCTTCCATCTGGCGGAGCAGGGCGTTCATTTCAGGCAGGGCGAGTTGTCGATGGGCGCGGACTGCGCCGTGACATGCCATGGTTGCCAGAAGTTCGTTGCGGCGGGCGGTGATGAGTTGTGACTGGGCGTGTTCTTCCAGTTCGGCGAGCAGGGCGCGGGCGAGTTTGAGCGGATCGCCGCCTTGCAGCAGGTGGGGAGCGGCGCGCAGGGCGAGTTCATCGGGGCCTGCCTGGGTGAGTTCAAAGCCCAGTTCAGCAAGCGTCGTGGCGTGGGTTTCCACGGCGGCGATTTCCAGTGTTGAGGCACTGAATATGGCGGGGATGAGCAGTTTTTGCGCGCTCATGGCGCGCTCATCCAGGGCGGTTTTCAGTTTTTCGTAGAGGATGCGCTCGTGCGCGGCGTGCATGTCGACCAGTATCAAGCCATCGGCGTTTTGCGCCAGAATGTAGATGCCGTGCAGTTGCGCCAGCGCGTAGCCGAGCGGGGGCGGGGCGTCTGCTGCGGAGGCGTCCGGGTCTGAAGACAAGCGCAAGGTACTGGCAGCGTTATTTTGCGCGGCTTGTCCGGTCGCGGACTGGGTGAAGCGCAGGTAGGCGTTCACGGCGGATTCCCGTATGCCCAATCCCGGTTGTCGCTCTGGCATGACAGCGGGGCGCGGGTAGGCGTTGTCGGGGCGCGTTGCGTCGTGTTGAACGTTGTTTTCCGTCAGGGCGGGCGCGGCGACTTCCGGCGTTTCGCGTAGCGGCCCTGCCAGAGCGCGTTGCAGGGCGTGGAAGACGAATTGGTGCACGGCGCGGGAATCGCGGAATCGTACTTCCGTTTTGGCGGGGGACACATTCACGTCAACCAGTGTCGGGTCTATCCCCAGGAACAGGCACAGGGAAGGCTGGCGGCTGCCGTGCAGAACGTCCCGATAAGCTTCGCGGATGGCGTGCATGAGCACCTTGTCGCGCACGAAACGTCCATTGACGAAGGCATATTGATGTTCCCTGCCTTGCCCGGCGAAGGTGGGATCGACGATGAAACCGGAGAGCGTGATACTGCCCGCCGCGACCTGTACCGCGCGTGCCTGGGCTACGAATGCTTCGCCCAGAATGGCGCGGATGCGTTCCGGCAGGCTGCTTTTGCCAAGGTGCAGCACGGCGCGACCGTTGTGGGTGAGGGTGAAGGCGACGTGCGGATTGGCCAGCGCGATGCGTTTCAGGTATTCCGCGCAATGCCCGTATTCGGTGTTTTCCGATTTCAGGAATTTGCGTCGCGCCGGGGTGTTGTAATACAACTCACGCATTTCCACGACCGTGCCCGCCATCAGTGCGGCGGGTTCCGGCGTGGCACCGGCTTCCGCCTTCAGTTTCCAGGCGTGGGACGCGCCCCTGGCGCGGCTTGTGAGGGTGAGGCGGGCGACGGAGGCGACCGACGCCAGGGCTTCGCCGCGAAAGCCCATGCTGGCGACCCCTTCCAGATCGGCGAGGGAGCGAATCTTGGAGGTGGCGTGGCGAGTGAGCGCCAGCAGAAGCTCGTCTTTGGCGATGCCGCAACCGTCGTCGCAGACGCGCGTGAGTTTGACGCCGCCTTCTTCGAGTTGCACGGTGATTGCCGTGCTGCCCGCGTCAAGGCTGTTTTCCAGCAATTCTTTCAGTACCGAGGCGGGACGCTCAACCACTTCGCCCGCCGCAATCTGGCTGATGAGCAGGTCGGGCAGGGGGGCGATGCGGGGGAAATCGGACGTGACAGGAGTGTGGCGGAACTCGGAGGCGGAATTCGGGGAGGGCAGGGCAGTTTCGGGAGGCATGAGCAGATTATAATATGCGCCTCCCTTTTTCCCGTTGTCGACCGCATGGAATTCCTTGGCACGCTGTTTGATATTGTTCTGCATCTGGATGTGCATTTGCAGCTTCTGGTCGCGGACTATGGCATCTGGATTTACGCCATTCTGTTTTTGATTATTTTCGCGGAGACGGGGTTTGTCGTGACGCCTTTTCTGCCGGGCGATTCCCTGCTCTTTGTGGCGGGCGCGACGGCGGCGCTGGGGGAGATGAATCTCGCGGCGCTTCTGGGGTTGCTCACCGTCGCGGCGATTTTGGGCAACATGACGAATTACCAGATTGGTCGCTATCTGGGGCCGAAAGTTTTTCAATGGGAAAACTCGCGCCTGCTGAACAAGGGGGCGCTCATGAAAACGCAGGCGTTTTATGAACGGCACGGCGGCAAGACCCTGTTTCTTTCCCGTTTCATGCCGCTCTTGCGTACCTTTGCGCCTTTTGTCGCGGGGGTGGGCGCGATGCATTACGGGCGTTTTTCCCTGTTCAATATCAGCGGCGCCGTGACGTGGGTGTTTTCGCTCTGCTTCGCCGGTTACTGGTTCGGCAACCTTCCCTGGGTCAAGCGGAATCTTTCCCTGCTGATTGTCGCCATCATCGCCGTATCCCTTCTGCCGGCGCTGATCGCCTGGATGCTTCAAAGGAAAAGCCCATGCGAGGCAGAATAACGGCATCGTCCCGGCGTCGCTTGCTGCGCGCCGCTCTGGCAGTTGTCTGCATTCTGCCCGCCGCCTGCGCTACCCGACGTAGCGCGGACGGACGCGAGGAAACGAGTTTCGACCCGAAATATCTGGTCAAGTCGGACATCGACCGGGTGCTCGATGTGAGCCGCGAACTCGTCATGGCGGGCTTGATGCGGATTGCCGATAAACTCTACCGCCGCAATCCACGCGAATGGAAAAAGGCGAATCTCCCTGGCAGTGACGCCGCACTCCTCCGCCTTGCCCGTTACCGCAACGAAGCGCCCGCCGATCTTGCCGGTCGTCAGGAAGGCGCGGCGGCGCTGCAAGCTTTCAATCCCGACTACGCGCACGACCGCGTGGCGGCGTTGATGTATGGTCTATTGACCATGATTGACGCGGCTTACGAGCACAAGGACGAGTTTTTTCTGCTCGATTCGCTGGACGCGCAAAAGTTTTACAACTGCGCCCGCAATCTGGAAATCGCCGTTTGGAAACTGTCCGCGTCACGCGACGCGGCGGGCGAGCCGCTGTTGTATTCCAATGAAATGGGCGAAACCAGTCGCAATCTTTCTTTTGAACGGACGTTTGGCGGCGTCATCGACCATCTCGATTTTATCTCCAGAATATTGGCGGACAAGAACGGACGTACCGTGACCAAAGTCACGCATTCGCTGGCGACCTCGCTCTTTTTGCCCGTGGGCATGTTGAAATGAAACGGATCGTCATCCTGATTTCCGGTCGCGGCAGCAATATGGAAAACCTGATGCGCGCAGAGCGCCAAGGCGAACTGGGCGACGCCCGCATTGTCGCCGTGCTCTCCAACCGTCCCGACGCCAAGGGTTTGCGGAGCGCCGCCGACGCGGGTATTCATACTTTGGCCTTCGACCACAAACAGTATCCTGACAGGACAAGTTTTGACGCTGCCCTGATGACGGCGATTGACGCGCATCAGCCCGATCTGGTCGTGCTCGCAGGCTTCATGCGGATTCTCTCCGAAGGGTTTGTGCGGCATTACGAGGGGCGTTTGCTCAATATCCATCCCTCCCTGTTGCCCGCCTTTCCGGGGCTGCACACCCACCAGCGCGCGCTGGCGGAAGGTGTGCGCCTGCATGGATGCAGCGTGCATTTCGTCACGTCTACCCTCGACCACGGTCCCATCATCCTGCAAGCCGCCGTGCCGGTGCTGGACGGCGATGATGAAGCGCGCCTCGCGGCGCGTGTGCTGGTAGAGGAACACACGATTTACCCGCGCGCCGTGCGCTGGTTCGTGGAAGGTCGCCTGACCATTCAAGGCTTATGCGTGCGGGTACGGGGCGAGCCACGTGAAAATGCCCTGCACGCGCCGGATTTGCTGCGGTAAACTCTTCCGTCATGCGACTCTCCACCTCCTGTCTTGTGCCCTGTTTGCGAAGCTGCCTTGCGTCCCGCGCCCGGTTCTGGATCGCGCTGGCGGTTTCGTTCTGCGCGCATCTGATTTTTCTGTTTCCGCCGCACTGGATCATGTGGCAAAGCCCACGTCCACTGCCGGAAATATCACGCCTGAACGTCACGCTGAAAAAACCCGTACAGCCCGCGCAACCGCTGCCTCCGCCTGCGCCTGCCGTCGTACCGCCTACGCCGCCCACGCCGCCGCAAACTGCCACCCCCATATCTGCCGCCGTGCCGGTGGATGAGCCGCCCCCTGCGCCCATCGAAATGCCGCCTGTTGAAGCGTCGCCCGAAACAAAAGCGATGGATGAGGCTGTACGGACGGATGAGTATGTCATCGCGGCGCCGGAAGAGGTCGTGGTCGTTGCCCCCGGCGGAACGATGCGCTACATCGTGTATCGCGGAGATCAGGGCTTTGAAGTGGGACGCGCGCAATTGCAGTGGGAACTCTACGATGGTCGCTATCGTCTGAATCTGCACACGGAAACCAGCGGGGTGGTGGGGTTGCTGTATCCTGTCGCGGCAGACGTGGAAAGCCGGGGGCATCTCGGCGCCGAGGGCTTGATCCCGGATCGCTATACGCTCACGCCCCTGGACAAGAATCCGGATGAAGTGTATTTCAATTGGGAAATCGGGCAGATGGAGATGAGAGCGAGCGACCCGCGCGCGCAATCCCGCCAGCGACCGCAACCCGTCCATCCCGGCAGTCAGGACATCCTGAGCCTGCAATTCCAGTTTGCCTACCTGCTTGCCCCGGTGGAGAACGCCATCGGAAAATCGGTGGCGATCTGGGTGACCAATGACAAACGCTACGAGCAAATTCGATTTGAAGTGTTGGGTGAAGAAGTCCTGGAACTTCCCGCAGGCGTGTTTCCGACCTTGCACCTGCAATCCGTGGGCGGCAACAAGAAGATTGATTTCTGGCTGACCAATAACTACCAGATGCTGCCGGTCAAGACACGCTTCACGGACAAAAAAGGCGACATCTACGAACAGGCCGTGAGCGAGATTGTCATCGACAATGACGCATCGGCGCCGTCAGACGCCGACGCCGATGCTGATCCGGAAGCGCCGTTATCCGATATTCCAATTGACATTCCACCAGAATAAGACCATCCCGATGCCGCAAGCGCCAAAAGCCACCAAAGCTACCCACGCCACCCACGCCTCCCAAACCGCCGCCCGCCTGGGCAACAAAATGTATCCGGCGCTGTTCGCCCACTGCGAAAGCGTGCTGACGCAACTCTTGCGTTTCGACTACCCCGCCGACCAAACCCTGTCGCATTACTTTCGCGCCCATCCCAAACTGGGGCACGCCGACCGGGGGCTGATTGCCGAAAGCTGTTTCGCCGTGCTGCGCCATCAGCGCAGCCTGAGCGCGTGTTGCGCGCTGGAAATAACCCCGCGCCGTCTGCTGCTGACCGCGCTCCTCCAGCAAGGTCGCAATCTGCGCGAACTGGAACCTTTGCTGAAAAAAGGCGAAGCCGACTGGCTGGGCGGCGTCAAGGCATTCGATGCAAAAACCCTGACCCCCGCCCAACGCGCCGACCTGCCCGACTGGCTGTACGAAGCCCTCGTAGAACAATGGGGCGAGGCGGAAACGGAAGCATTGGCGCAAGCGTTAAAACAAGCCGCCCCCCTCGACCTGCGTATCAATCCCCTGAAAGGCGAACGCGAAGCCGTCCTCGCCCGACTCGCGCAGGAGGGCATCGCGGCAAAGGCGGGCGCATACTCGCCCTATGCCATTCGTCTGGCGGAAAAACCCGCGCTCGCCCGCCACCCCTTGTTCACCGAAGGCGTCATCGAAGTGCAGGACGAAGGCAGTCAATTACTGGGCTTGTTGCTCGCGCCCAAACGCGGCGAAACCGTCGCCGACTTCTGCGCGGGCGCGGGCGGCAAGACCCTGCTCCTGGGCGCGTTGATGCGGAACACGGGCAGACTGTACGCTTTCGATGTTTCCGAAAAACGCCTCGCCAGACTGAAGCCGCGTCTGGCGCGTTCCGGTCTTGCCAATGTGCATCCCATCCGCATCGAATCCGAACACGATGCCCGCCTGAAACGTCTGGCGGGCAAGATGGACAAAGTGCTGGTCGACGCCCCCTGTTCCGGTCTTGGCACCCTGCGCCGCAATCCCGATCTGAAATGGCGGCAGACGCTGGCGAGCGTTGCCGAACTCACGCAAAAACAAACCGCCATCCTTGCCGCAGCCGCCCGTCTGGTGAAGCCGGGCGGCAGGCTGCTGTACGCCACATGCAGCCTGCTGGCAGCGGAAAATGACCACATCGTCGACGCCTTTTTAAGCGCCCATCCAGACTTTTCGCCCGTTCCCGCGCATACAGAACTTGCCCGTCTGAACATCCCGGATTTCAAGGACGCCCCGCGTCTGCAACTCCTGCCGCATCGCCACAACACCGACGCTTTTTACGCGGCGTTGATGGTGCGGAAGGGGACAGGTGAGGTTTAGAGGGCGTAGGGGCACGGCGTGCCGTGCCTTGGTGTGCCGTGCCCGATTTACCGTCGCCGTCAAAAGCGAGGAGCAAAGCGACGCGGCAATCTCCTCGTTGCCTGGATTGCCACGTCGCGCTGCTCCTCGCTTTTGACGGCAAGCAATACGCATTTGGCACCGACTTGGTGCCAATTTGCCATCTCGCGCACCAAAAACAAACGCCCGTCAGGTGTTCGGCGCCTGCTCCCTTTCCCCGTTTTCTAAAAGTTTCTTTGCAATATCAATGTATTGTTGATTAATTGCGCCGCTTCTTCGCCCTGGCATTCCATTTGCTATGTTGGTTTTGAGTATTAACAAAACGAACATTCGTAATATCAAGGTTTTCAATTGGGGATGCATGATGTACAGCAATGAAGAAATCGCCGCCTTGCAAAAGGAACTGGCAGCCAAGGGCGTGAAATACTGCGTCGGCGCGTATGTGGATATTCATGGCATCCCCAAGGGCAAGGTTGTCCCCATCAGCCATCTGCGGCAAATGGCGCGGGGCTGCGCGACGAATTCATTCGCTACAAATCCGGGGAATGGGAGGCTTATCACCTCGCCGTGAGCCAATGGGAAATCAACCGTTACGCCGACATGTTTTAACGAGGATGCCCCATGCGCCGTTCTGAAAACAAACCCGCCAAAGTCACCAGAGCCACCCGTGCCACCAAAGCCACAGTTGCGCCCGTTGGTCGCATCTGTATTTCGATGGAGCAGGACTTGCTACAGGAACTTGACCGCATGGTCGAGGAGCGCGGCTTCGAGAGCCGTTCGCAGGCGATTGGCGACATGGCGCGCCAACAACTCGCGGAGCATAAAAGGCAGTTGGGCGATGCCGTCATGGCGGGCACCATTACCGTTGTTTATGACCGGACAACACGCGGTTTGCAAAAAAATCTGTCTGACCTGCAATACCGCAACCTTACTGAAGTCATCAGTTCCCTGCATGTCAATCTGGCGGAATTTCAGACGATGGAAGTCATTCTGGTGCAGGGGCCTGCCCAGAAATTACAGGCAATCGCCAACGAAATCATCACCCAAAAAGGTGTGCTCACCGGTCGCCTGTTGTTGACCGCCGCTGTTTTGCCCCCCTTGCATCAATAGTTTTCTTTTGAGGAGTCAAATGATGAAAACCCCGATGAAAAAATCAATTTCCCTGCGTCTCTGTAGCATCCTTGCGGCCTGTTTTCTCTCTGTCATCAGTTTTTCGGCGCAGGCGGAGGGCAGGAAAAATTTCAATGTCTGCTGGACAATTTACGCGGGGTGGGTGCCTTGGGGCTATATCGACGCGTCCGGCATCATGGATAAATGGGCGAAGAAATACGGCATTCAGGTCAAGATCACGCAGATTAACGACACGGTGGAAGCCATCAACCAGTACACCGCCAACAAATATGATGGCTGCGTGATGACCAATATGGACGCGCTGATTATTCCGGCGGTGAGTGGCGTGGATACCACGGCGCTGATTCTCGGCAGCTTCTCCAATGGTGGCGACGGCGTGGTCATCAAGGGCAACAAGACCCTGAAAGACCTGAAAGGCATGAAGGTCTACCTGCCCGAACTCACGGTGTCGCACTACCTGCTGGCGCGTGGACTGGAAAGCGTCGGGCTGCGTGAGCGCGATGTGAAGGTGGTCAATACTTCCGACGCCGACCTCGTTGCCGCTTTTGCCACCCAAAATGTGCAGGCTGTCGTCGCCTGGAATCCGCAACTCATGGAATTGAAAGCAGCCCCCGGCGCGAAGGAAATTTTCAGTTCCACCCAGATTCCCGGTGAAATCATCGACATGATGGTGGTCAACAGCCAGACCCTGAAAGACAATCCGGCGCTCGGCAAGGCGCTGACTGGCGCGTGGTATGAAGCCATGAGCCTCATTGCCGCCGGTAACGAAAAGGCGCTGACCCACATGGCAAAAAACGCGGGCACCGACCTTGCGGGTTACAAGGCGCAACTCAAAGTCACCAAACTCTTCTTGACGCCCAAAGAAAATCTCGCGTTTACCACCAGCGCGACCTTGCCCGCCACCATGAAAAAAGTGGCGCAATTTTCATTCGACAAGGGTTTGCTGGGCGAAGGGGCGAAGAATGCTGAAGCCATCGGCATGACCTTCCCCGGCAAGGTGACACTGGGCAATCAAGGCAACATCAAATTGCGCTTTGATGCCAGCTTCGTCCAGCAGGCGGTCGACGGGAAGCTGTGATTTATCCCTTTCCCTACATGCACGCCACCACACGCACAGAGAGAAAACGCCATGCGCCTTGTTAATCGCCAACCTGAACGGGGCGCGCGCTTCCTGCTCATGCTGTTGCCGTTCATCGTGCTGGTTGGCGTCTACTTTTTCGGCTCGACGGCACGGCTTGCCGGGAATCCCGACGACAAGCTCCTGCCCAGTGCCAGCCAGATGGTGGCTGCCATCCATCATGCCGCGCTGGAGGAGGATGGTCGCAGCGGTGAATACATCCTGTGGGCGGATTCCGCCGCCAGCCTGAAACGTCTGGGCTTGGGGCTGGCGGTTGCCGCGCTGCTGGGGCTGGCGATGGGTACGGTCACCGGCGTTTTTCCGCTGGCGCGGGCGACCTTTTCGCCCTTCATGACCGCGCTGGCGATGATTCCGCCGCTGGCGGTTCTGCCGATACTGTTCATCGTGTTTGGTCTGGACGAACTCTCCAAGGTGATGCTGATTGTCATTGGCATTACGCCGGTACTCGCCCGCGACATTGAACAGCGGGCGCGGGAAATTCCGCCGGAAATTCTCATCAAGGCGCAAACCCTGGGCGCGAATAGCTGGACGCTGGTGCTGCGCGTCGTGTTGCCGCAACTTTTGTCACGGCTGCTGCTTTCCCTGCGCCTGATGCTGGGTTCCGCGTGGCTGTTCCTGATTTCGGCGGAAGCCATCTCCGCCACGGCGGGGCTGGGCTATCGCATCTTTCTGGTGCGCCGCTATCTGGCGATGGATACCATCCTGCCTTATGTAATCTGGATTACGCTGTTGGCATGGTTGATGGATTTCGCCCTGAAGGGCGCGAACCGCCTCTTGTTTCCCTGGTCGGAAGGGGCGCGGACATGAGTTTTATTGAAATCGACAACGTGTGGCAGGAATACGGTCATCACGTCGTACTCGAACGCTTGAGCCTCAATATTGCCGAAGGCGAATTTTGTACGCTGGTCGGCGCGTCCGGCTGCGGCAAATCCACTTTCCTGCGCCTGATGCTGGGGCAGGAGCGTCCCAGTCGGGGGCGCATTCTGCTGGCAGGCAAAGCGCTGCCCGGTGAACCCGATCCCGGTCGGGGCGTCGTGTTTCAACGTTATTCGGTATTCCCGCACCTGAATGCGCTGGATAACGTCGCCATCGGTCTGGAACTGCCGCGCGCGCCTGTATTGGGACGATTGTTCGGGGCAAAGAAACGCGCAGCCCGGGAGGAAGCGCGGCAACTGCTCGAAAAAGTCGGTCTGGGACACAACCTCGACCAATATCCGGCGCAGTTATCCGGCGGGATGCAACAACGGCTGGCGATTGCCCAGGCCTTCATCATGCGCCCGCGCGTGCTCCTGCTGGATGAACCCTTTGGCGCGCTGGATCCCGGTATCAGAAAGGACATGCACGCGCTTCTGCTGACGCTCTGGCAGGAAACCGGACTGACGGTGTTCATGGTGACGCATGACCTGGCCGAAGGCTTCAATCTCGGCACCCGCCTTCTGGTGTTCGACAAAACCCGCAACGATCCGCAAGCCCCCAATGCCTACGGCGCCCGCGTGACTTACGACATTCCGCTGAACGCCGACCGTCAGGTCGCCCGCGCCCGCATTGCGGACATTGCCGCTTTGCAACCCGATTAATCAGGAGTTTTTTTACCATGCCTCAACCCTTGAATCTCACCTCTGCCCTGTACACGGAAATCGTGCCGGGCGGCGGTCACACTTCCTTTATCCTGAAGCGCGGGCAATTGCTGCGGATAACCGATCTTGCGGGCGGCGGCAATGTCAGCCTGCTGCTCTTCAATGCCGACCAGTTGAGTGAACGCCTGAATCTGCCGGATACGCTAAAAGGGCAGCACACCGCCCGCCTCACCGCCGGGCATTGCCTCTATTCGGACATGGGGCGGGTTCTGGCGGCGATAACCGCCGACACCTGCGGCTGGCATGACACCCTCGGCGGGGTGCTGAACGCCGATGAAGTGCGGGAAAAATATGGCAGCGGTTCGTATCAGGAATTGCGAAACGATTTTTACCGCAACGGCGTCGACAATCTGCTGGTGGAAATGGGCAAATGGAACCTGAACCTGCAAGACCTGCTGATGAACGTGAATCTGTTTGGCCGGGTGGATGTGAATGCAAAAGGCGATTTCAGCTTCGGGGCTGGAAATTCCAAAGCGGGCGATTACGTGGAACTCTACGCGCCCATGAATACGCTCGTGGCGTTGACCGCGCTCCAACACCCGCTTGACCCGAATCCTCACTACGCCCCCAAGCCGGTGCAACTCGATTGGTATAGGGTGGAAAACGGCGGGGTGGAAAACGGCGGAGTGGAAAGCGGCGGAGTGGAAAGCGGCGACATCACCGCCGTCTGTCGGCATTCCTGTCCGGAAAACGAGCGTGCTTTCCACAACACCGAACGCCTTTTTATCTGACGTGACAAGGACAATATCATGACCACATCGAGCGACAGAAAAGCCGCCGACGCCATCTTTCGCCACACCATTCCGGCGGGCGAACCCTGTCTCTTTGACCTTGCGGCGGGGCAGACCTTGCGCCTGACGGATGTCGAAGGCAATCAGGCGATTGACACCCTGTTTTACAACGCCGACGATCCGCGCGAACGCTACGATCCGCAACGCACCCTGCGCCGCCAGAACAATCTCTATCTCACCAGCGGCAGCGTCCTCTATTCCAATCTTGGGCGTCCCATGCTCACCCTTGTTGCCGATACCTGCGGTCGCCACGACACTCTGGGCGGCGCCTGCGCGCAGGAAAGCAATACCGTTCGCTATGGACAGGATAAACGCTATATGCATAGCTGCCGCGACAACTTCCTGCGTGCCGCGCTGCATGACGGACGACTGGACAAGCGCGACATCGGCGCCAACATCAATTTCTTCATGAACGTGCCGGTCACGCCCACGGGCGGTTTGACCTTTGAAGATGGTATTTCCGCGCCCGGCAAATATGTGGAACTACGCGCCGAAATGGAGGTCATCGTGCTGATTTCCAATTGCCCGCAACTCAACAACCCCTGCAATGGCTGGAATCCCACGCCAGCGGAAGTGCGGGTGTGGGCGTGAATTGATCTTTTGCCCGTGCGAATTGACGCGCCAATTGACGCGCCAATTTACGCGTGACAGACGACTGTCGCGCAAAACAAAAAACGGTGGGACGACCTGCCCTGCTGGAGTTTCTGCCATGTTCAAAAAAGTTCTGATCGCCAATCGCGGCGCCATTGCCTGCCGTATTTTGCGTACCCTGCGCGCCGTGGGTGCGGGGAGCGTTGCGGTTCATGCCGAAGCGGATACCGCCAGTCTGCATCTGCGTTATGCGGATGAAAGTGTCAGTCTGGGTGAGGGCGCGGCGGCGCAGACCTATCTGGATGTGGCGAAGGTACTCGCCGCCGCCCGCCAGACGGGGGCAAAAGCCATTCATCCGGGCTATGGCTTTCTCTCCGAAAACGCCGCTTTCGCCGAAGCCTGCGCGGATGCGGGGATCGCCTTTATCGGTCCGACACCGGAACAACTGCGTCGCTTCGGTCTGAAACACACCGCGCGGGCGCTGGCGAAAGCCGAAGGCATCCCCCTGCTCGCGGGCACGGAATTGCTGGCAGACCTTGAAGCGGCGCGGCTGGCCGGGGACGCCATCGGCTATCCGGTGATGCTGAAAAGCACGGCGGGCGGGGGCGGTATCGGCATGAAAGTGTGCCGTTCGGCAGAAGAATTAAGCGCGGCGTTTGAGAGCGTGCGCCGTCTGGGGCAAAACAATTTCAGCGATGCCGGGGTGTTCATCGAACAATATATCGAGCACGCCCGTCATCTCGAAGTGCAGATTTTTGGCGATGGCAAGGGCGAGGTGATTGCGCTGGGCGTGCGCGACTGTTCGGTGCAACGTCGTCACCAGAAAGTGCTGGAAGAAACGCCCGCGCCCAATCTGCCGACAGGCATGGCGGAGGCGCTCGCCGCCGCCGCGATCAAGCTTGGTCGGGCGGTCGCTTATCGCAGCGCGGGGACGGTCGAATTCGTCTATGACAGCGCCGCCGCCGCCTTTTATTTTCTGGAAGTGAATACCCGCTTGCAGGTCGAGCACGGTGTTACCGAACAGGTCTGGGGCGTCGATCTGGTGCGCTGGATGGTCGAACTCGCCGCCGGTGATTTGCCCCCGTTAAACGAATTGGCGCAAACCCTCAAACCGCAGGGGCACGCCATTCAAGCGCGCCTGTACGCCGAAGACCCCGGTCGCAATTTCCAGCCCTGTCCCGGCTTGCTGACCGAAGTCGCCTTTCCCGCCGCCGACGGTCGGCATTTGCGGATTGACACCTGGGTGGAAGCGGGCTGCGAGGTTTCGCCCTGGTTCGACCCCATGCTGGCCAAAGTCATCGCCTGGGAAGCTGACCGCGACAGCGCGCGCGCCAGGCTGGATGCGGCGCTGGCGGCGATCAGGCTCTACGGCGTGGAAACCAACCGCGACTACCTGCGCCAGATTCTCGCCCACGCGCCGTTTTCGGCGGGCACACCGTGGACACGCTGTCTGGAATCGCTCGCCTATCGCGCCCATACCTGCGAAGTGCTCGCCGCTGGCGCACAAACCACGGTGCAGGATTATCCCGCTCGCTTAGGATTTTGGGCGGTCGGCGTGCCGCTCTCCGGCCCGATGGATGACCGCGCCCTGCGTCTGGGCAATCGCCTGCTGAATAATCCGCCCGATGCCGCCGGACTGGAAATCACCCTGAATGGCCCCGCGCTGCGCTTTAACACCGCCGCCAGCGTGGTGGTCACGGGCGCGGAATTACCGATATGGCTGGATGAAAAAGCCCATCCCATGCACACCGTTTTGAGGGTTCCCGCAGGCGGCGTTTTGCGTCTGGGCGCCATCGGCAATGCTGGCGCGCGCAGCTATTTGTGTGTGCAAGGCGGCGTGCAGGCGCCGGATTATCTGGGCAGCAAGAGTACCTTCGTGCTCGGTCAATTCGGCGGTCACGCCGGACGCGCCTTGCGGGCGGGCGATGTGCTGCATCTGATGGAAAACGCGGAGCGAGGGGTTGCCGGACAAAGCCTGCCCGCCGATCTCTATCCGCCGCTACCCGCCGTGCGCGAACTGCGTGTCATCTACGGCCCGCACGGCGCGCCGGAGTATTTCAAGCCGGAGTGGATGGAAACTTTCTTTCAGAGCGAATGGTCGGTGCATTTCAATTCCAGCCGTACCGGCGTGCGCCTGATTGGCCCCAAACCGGAATGGGCGCGGGAAAGCGGCGGCGACGCGGGCTTGCATCCTTCCAACATCCACGACAATCCCTATGCCGTCGGCGCGGTGGATTTCACTGGCGATATGCCGATTATTCTGGGGCCGGACGGCCCCAGTCTGGGCGGTTTCGTCTGTCCGGTCACGGTCATTGCCGCCGATCTCTGGCAACTGGGGCAGTTGAAGGCAGGTGACCGCTTGCGCTTCGTGCCCGTCGACATCGACACCGCGCATACGCTCGCAGCGCGGCGGGAACAGGAAATCGCCGATCTGCGCGCCAACACCGCAAATGAGACGGCAGCAATTCCCTTGACCGATTTGCCTTCCCCCATCGCGCTGGCAAGCGGCGAGGGCGCAACCCGCCTCATCGCCCGCTTCTGTGGCGATTGCGCCTTGCTGCTCGAATTCGGCCCGCCCGAACTCGATCTCGCGTTGCGTTTTCGCGGACACGCGTTAATGCAGGCGATGACGGCGGCAGCGCTGACGGGCATCATCGACCTCACGCCCGGCATACGCTCGCTCCAGATTCACTACGACCCGAAACGTCTGTCCCTGTCCGCGCTGTTGGAACAGGTGCAGTCGCACTGGCAAGCCGTCTGCGCCCAAAAGGATTTGCGTGTCCCCTCGCGCACCGTGTATTTGCCCCTGTCCTGGGATGACCCCGCCTGTCAACTGGCGATTCAGAAATACATGACCACGGTGCGGCAGGATGCGCCCTGGTGCCCAAGCAATCTGGAATTCATTCGCCGCATCAACGACCTGCCCGATTTGGCAGCCGTGCGCCACACGGTTTTTGAGGCCAGCTATCTGGTCATGGGGCTGGGGGACGTTTATCTGGGCGCTCCGGTGGCGACGCCGCTCGACCCACGGCACCGACTGGTGACGACCAAATACAATCCGGCGCGTACCTGGACGGCGGAAAACTCGGTGGGCATCGGCGGCGCTTACCTCTGCGTGTACGGCATGGAAGGCCCTGGCGGTTATCAGTTTGTCGGACGCACCCTGCAAATGTGGAATCGCTACCGCACGGATGGCGTGTTTGGCGGCAAACCCTGGCTCTTGCGCTTTTTCGACCAGATTCGTTTTTATCCGGTCGCCGCCGAAGAACTGCTGCGGATTCGCCGCGATTTTCCGCTCGGTCGTTATCCGCTCAAAATTGAAGAGGGCGAGTTGGCATTGGCGGATTACGAGGATTTTCTGGCGCGGGAAGCGGAGGGCATCGCCGCCTTCCGCCGCCAGCGCGAAGCCGCCTTCGACGCCGAACGCCAGCGTTGGCTGGCAAGCGGACAGGCGCATTTCGAGAGCGGCGAAGTCGTGGAAGAAGCCGCCCTCGACGCCCCGCTTGCCGATGGCGAACACGGCATCGAAAGCGGCATCGCCGGAAATCTCTGGCAGGTGCTGGTCGAGGTCGGCGCCAGGGTTGAAGCGGGCGAAGCGCTGGCGGTGCTCGAATCCATGAAAATGGAAATCCCCCTGGTCGCCCCCTGCGCCGGTATCGTGCGCGAAGTCCGCGTCCGCCCCGGCTCGCAGGTCAGGGCAGGGCAATGTGTCGCGGTGCTGGATACCCGCGTTGCCGCGTGAAGGAGCGTGCATGAAACACACATTCGACCTGCGCCTCGCTCCCCTGCGTGCCGCCTATATCGCCAAAACCCTGACCCCTCGCCAGGTCTTGCGGCAACTGCGCGCCGAGGCGGAGGCGAAGAATCCGGAATTTCATCTCTTGATTCACATTCTGGATGACGAAGAACTGGAACCCTATCTGACCGCGCTGGACGCTTGCACCCCTGCCGAATTGCCGCTCTATGGCGTCCCCTTCGTCATCAAGGACAACATCGACCTCGCCGGTATCCCCACCACGGCGGCATGTCCCGCCTTCGCCTATATCCCGGAGCAATCCGCGACCATCGTCCGCCAATTGCTGGCGTTGGGCGCGCTACCCGTCGGCAAGGCGAATCTCGACCAGTTTGCCACGGGGCTGAACGGTACGCGCTCGCCCTATGGCGAATGTCGCAACAGCGTGCATCCGGATTATCCGTCCGGGGGATCCAGTTCCGGCTCGGCGCTCGCCGTGGCGCTGGGGCTGGCGAGTTTCGCCCTCGGCACAGACACGGCGGGCAGCGGGCGCGTGCCTGCCGCGCTCAATAATCTGGTGGGATTAAAGGCGAGCAAGGGTTTGATTTCCACTGCCGGACTGGTGCCCGCCTGCCGCACGCTGGATTGCGTCACCTTCTTCACCGCCAGCGCCGAGGAAGCGAGCCAGTTGCTGGCGCTCACGGCAGCGCAGGACGCAGCAGACGACTACAGCCGCGCCAATCCCGCCTGGAACGACGCCAACGCCTTCGGCACGCCCCGCGCGGGCTTTCGTTTTGGCGTGCCGCGCCGACTGGAATTTCTCGGCTGTCCGGAAAGTCCCGCCCTGTTCGAGCGCGCCGTCGAACATCTCGTCGCGCTGGGCGGCATTCCCGTCGATATCGACTTCGCCCCCTTTCTCGAAGCCGCAAGACTGCTCTACGAAGGCCCCTGGGTGGCGGAACGCTACAGCATCATCGGTGAACGGATTGAACATCAACCAGAAACCGTACTTCCCGTCATCCGCGACATCCTCGCAGGCGCGCGCGACTTTTCCGCCACAGATACCTTTCGCGCCCAATACCGCCTGCAAGCCTTGAAAGCCGAATGTGACCGCACCCTTGCCCATCTGGAATGCGTCATCACCCCCGCCTGTCCGCGCCCCGTCACCCTCGTTGAACTCCACGCCGAACCCGTCCGGCGCAATTCGCAATTGGGCTATTACACCAATTTCATGAACATGCTCGACTACGCCGCCGTTGCTGTTCCTGCCGGACACATGCAAAACGGCTTGCCCTGGGGCGTCACACTGTTCGGTCGCGCCTTTACCGACCAATATCTGCTGAGTTTGGCCGACGCCTTCCAACGTCAACAGGGCTTGACACTGGCGGGTGACAGAGCCTTGTCGCCAGAGCCACCGCCCCGCGTCGCCAGAAACGACCGCCAGCGTCTCATCGTCTGCGGCGCCCATTTATCTGGACAACCCCTCAATCACCAACTCACCGACCGTGGCGCGCGCCTGCTGCAAACCACCCATTCCGCCCCTGTCTACCGTTTCTACGCCCTGAACGGCGCCCCCGCCCGCCCCGGCATGGTGCGCGTGGAAAGCGGCGGCGTCGCCATAGAAGTCGAAGTCTGGGAACTCCCCGGCGCAGCGCTCGGCTCCTTCCTCACGGGCATCCGCGCACCGCTCAGTCTGGGTGACGTAGAACTTGCCGATGGCAGCAAGGAAATCGGCTTCGTGTGCGATGGCGCCAACCTGCAAGGCGCACGCGACATTACGCATTTTGGAAGTTGGCGGGCGTGGCTGGCATCTCGCGCATAGTGGCGGGAACATCCTGCTCCCGCCAGATTGATGACAAACCCGCCGCCTGCAGGTTGAGTAAGCCGCAGGAAGAACCCGACATTGGCGATTCATCGCGCGCAACCTGCCAGATACCGGGCGGATGACCAGTTTGACGGATCAGTGTCGGGTTCAACTACGGCTTACCCAACCTACGGGACATCCATATGGGATTGTGGGTAAACCTTAGCCCACGAGGGGAGAGGGAGCGAAGCGATTAACCACTGTGCCTCACGAAAAGCGTGATTGCTTATTTCATGGGCATTCATGCGACTGCCTTGGTCATTACGATTGCACCACAATCGGCGGAAATTTCGCGCTCATGTCCTTGGGTTGCGCGGCGATTTTGCAGGCGAGTTTGCGCGCGATGGCGCGATAGAGCGCGGCGGCGTGCGAATCCGGGGCGCCCACCACCGTCGGTTTGCCATCGTCGGTCAGCGCCCGAATCTGGATGTCCAGCGGCAATTCGCCTAAACACTCGACCGCAAACGCCTCGCGCAGCCGTTTTGCGCCGCCAGCGCCAAAAATATGCTCGCTCTGCCCGCAGTGCGGGCAGGTATAAATGCTCATGTTCTCGACCACGCCAAGAATGGGGACGCCCACTTTTTCAAACATGCGGATGCCGCGTTTGACATCCGAAAGCGCGATGTCCTGCGGCGTGGTCACAATCAGCGCCCCCGTCACGGGCGCTTTCTGGGCGAGAGAAAGCTGTACGTCGCCCGTGCCCGGCGGCAAATCCACGATCAGATAATCCAGATGATCCCAACGGGTTTCGTTCAAAAGCTGGTTCAACGCCTGCACCACCAACGGCCCGCGCCAAATCAGGGCGGCGTCTTCCGGCACAAGAAACCCGATGGACATGACCTGAATTCCGTGCGCGACGAGCGGCGTCATCATCTTCTCAGCGTCCACTTCGGGATGTTGACCGGCAAGCCCCAACATCTGCGGCAGCGAAGGACCATAAATGTCGGCGTCCAGTATGCCCACCCGCGCCCCCTCTTCCGCCAGCGCCAACGCCAGATTGACGGCGGTCGTGCTTTTTCCCACGCCGCCCTTGCCGGACGCCACGACCACAAGATTTTTCACCCCCGCCAACCGTTTCGCCCCATGCTGCATCGCGTGCGGCACGATTTTTTCGATGACCTCGATGTGGACTGCGTCCACATCCGGCAACGCGGAGCGCACCAGTTTTTCCAGAGCATCGCGGTAATTTTTGGCGGGATAGCCCACCTCGATCTCCACATGCAGCCCGTTCTTTTCACTGCGGACATTGCGGGCGGACAAAAGTTTTTGGGTGTTGGGATCGACGAGGGCGCGCAAGGCAGTTTGCACCGCTTCCAGAGAAATGCTCATGAGGGGAATTCCGTGTTGGTTTTATGTGAAAGCGCATTCTACGCCATGCCCCGACCGCCCCAACTTTTTCTGCCGCCTGCTCCCTGTCTTCTGTCACCTGTGATATACATAGCGGCTATCCATCCTTCTTTCGGGGGCACAACATGAGCATACAAAATACGGGCGAACAGGAAACGACCTACGGGACGGAAGAAATCCTGCTCAGTCTTTGTGATTCGGTCAGCAAGGTGCTGGCGGTGGCGACGCAGAGCCAGATTCGCTATTCCGGCATGGTGCAGCGCATCCACAAGACCTGTTTGAAGCCGGATATTGGCTGTTTCGTGCTGTTTGACGGGGGCTTTTCCGGTCTGGTGGTGATCAATTTTTCTGCGTCGGCTGCGATGGAGCTTTATGAACATTACATGCTCAACATGGGCATGTCCAAGTCCGACCTTGCCACCAGCCACACTTCGGACGAGGTGAGCAATGTCATGGGCGAACTGATGAACCAGATTGTGGGCGATTTCACCAGCAAGGTGGCGCACGACTTTCAGACGCACATCACCCAGAATCAGCCGAAAATGCTGGCGCTGAACAAGCAGGTGATGTTGAGCGTGGATACCAATCTGGATCAACCGGAAGCCCGTCGGGTGACGTTTTTCACCGGGCAGGGCAACATTTTTTATCTCGAACTGGCCGTCGACCGCACGGAATTCATTCGCCTGCGCGACACGCCGTTGCCGGAAGCCGAAGTCAGCCCCGATGATGTCTTCGATCAGGCGGGACAGGCGTCCGCAAATACCGCGCAGAATCCCGGTGGCGAGAGTGGCGACAGCGAACAGGAAGATTTGCTCAAATCACTGGGCATGTAACAGGGTATGGAACAGGACTATTTTTCAAAGGGGAACATAATGATCAAGGCATGTCGACGCGTCACACTGTTTTTGGGGTTTTTTGTCGTAAGTTGCGGTGTGCAGGGCGATGAATTTTTACCGCGTCTGAATCTGGATTTGAGCGCCACCACGGTGTCGGGCATTTCTTCCGGCGCGTTCATGGCGGTGCAGATGGGCGTCGCGCATTCCGCCAACATCAAAGGCGTGGCGGCAACGGCGGGCGGCCCCTATTTCTGCGCGGGCGAAGCGTCATGGATGGGCGCTGCGTCAGGGAAGGCGATGGCACGCTGTATGCAGGGCGATCCGGCGCTTCCGGCGACCCCGATTACGGCTGCCGATCAGGGGGTCATGCAAGCCGCAACCGAAGACTGGGCGGAGCGAGGGCTGATTGACGCAACCGATCATCTGGCGGCGCAGAAGGTATGGATTTTTCACGGCTACAATGACGGCATCGTCAAAACGCCCGTCAGCGAAGCCTTGCGGGACTATTACCAGGCCTTCACGCCCCAGCGCCAGATTTTTTACAAACATGAACTGCCCGCCGCGCACGCCCAGATTTCCGCCAGTTGCAAAAGCGGCGACAAGGGCGCCAACTCATGCAATCCCTGCGCCACAACCGGCGGCAATTTCATCAATACCTGCGTCGTCGGCAAAACCGCCTACGACGCCGCCGGTTCTGCCCTGCAATTCTTCTACGGCGCGCTGACCCGCACCGCCAGCAACGCTTTGAAAGGCGAAGTTCTCGAATTCGACCAATCCTGGTTCACCCTGCGCGACGGCGAAGAAATCGCCCCGATCCGCCTTGCACTGGCGAAAACCGGCTATCTCTACGTGCCCAAAAGCTGCAAACAGGGCGAGCCTTGCCGCCTGCACATTGCTTTCCACGGCTGCGGGCAACATGCCGACGAGATCGGGCTGGATTTCGTCAAGGGCGCGGGCTACAACGAATGGGCGGAAAAGAACCACATCGTCGTACTCTACCCGCAGGCGACCGCCACCTTCGCTATTCCCATTACGACACCGTTCAATCCCGTTGGCTGTTGGGATTGGTGGGGCTACAACGACAGTGGCGATCGAATGACCGGCAACTTTGCGACCCAACAAGGCTTGCAAATCGCCGCTGTCTGGCGCATGGCGCAATTCATGGCGCTGAAAATCGAGGATGAGGAAGAAGGCGATGGCGATGATGCGGCAGCCAGCGATATTGCCGCAGAAGTGAGCGCGGTATCGGCAGACGCCGCCGACGCAGAGGCGAGCGCGGAAGCAGACACGCCGCCCGCCGATTTGCCCAGGCTGAAAGCCGCGCCCGTCGTCAAGCTGCTGGATGTCAGTTCCGACCAGATCCTGCTGATTTGGCAACCCCTGGCGAACGCCGCTGCCTACCGCGTGTATCGTCTGGGCAACACCCCGGAAGAAGACATGCTTCTCAGCCCGGAAGATTTCGCGGGCACCGCCTTCGTGGATAACGGGCTGAAAGCGCAAAGCAACTACCGTTACAGGGTTGTTGCCGTCGGCGTCGCGGGCGACGAACGCGCCGCCAAACCCTTGACGGCGAAAACCGCCCAACAGGAACCCGCCTGCGACCCGTATTACTCCATACAGAATGGAACAGTTGATAAGGATGGTGTGGCGACGAGCGCGGTTTGCAAGTAGGGATTGCCGCATTATAGGGTAGGGGCGGTATCGTAGATGCCGCCCTTATCTGTCCTTCCGCCGCTTCAATTCAATCACCAGCAATCCCCCCAACAGTACAGCCGCCGCAACGGTAGCGAGAACCGTCGCTTGCCAGAAGCCTGTCGCGCCTTGCGGCGTGGGGGCGTGGAAGGCGAGCCAGTAGCCCAGACCCAAACCCAATCCCCAGAAGCAGCATAAATGGATGCAGAGGGGGATGAAGCTGATTTTGTAGGCGCGCAGCACGAAGGCGGCGATGGTCTGGATGGCGTCGAAAAACTGGTAGACGGCGATGTACAGCATCATGCCCGATGCGATGAGGGCAACGTGCAGATCGGGCGTGGAGAGGGCGGCGATGGTGTCGCGCAGGGTGTAGAGCAGCAGGGCGACGATGAGGGCAGTGATAATGCCGGTGATTTGTCCGGCGCGAATGATGGCTCTGGCGAGCGCCTCGTTGCGCGCGCCAGCGGCTTGCGCGACCAGTGCGGCGGTTGCCGTCGCCAGCGAGAGGGGCAGCATGTAGGTGAGGGCGGAGATGTTGGCGGCGATGCGGTAGCCGCTCACGGCTTCGGTGCCCAGACGGGCGATGAACAGCGCCATGAAGGTGAAGGCGCTGACTTCGACCAGATAGGAAAATCCCATCGGCAGCCCCAGACGCCACAATTCGCGCTGGCTTGGCAGGTGCGGCAGGGTGAAACGGGCAAAGACCCGAAAGGGCGCGAAGCGGGGATGACGGGCGAGGAAGGCGCAGGCGATGACGAGACTCATCCAGTTCACCAGCATCTGCGAAATCGCCGCGCCGTTCGCGCCCAAGGCGGGCAAGCCCAAATGTCCGCCGACCAGAATCCACGCCAAGAGCGTGTGCGCCGAGGTTTCCGCGATGGCGATGTACATCAGCGGGCGCGGGTGTCCCAGGGCGTTGGCGGCGGCGTGAAACACACGATAGGCGAGGATGGCGGGCAGCGATAACGCCAGAAGACGCAGGTAGGAGGCGGCGATGGCTTCCAGCTCCGGTTTCAGGTGCGCGGGCTTGATCAGAACATGCGGAAAGGCGAGCAACGCCATGCCGACGAGGGAGAGCATCAGCGCCAGCCAGAAACCTTCGCGGATGTCTTGTCCGATGGCGTCATGCCTGCCCGCGCCGTAGTGCTGCCCGATGATCGGCCCCAACGCCAGCACAACGCCGGTCATGCCCAGCATCAAGGTGATGTAAATGCTGCCGCCGACCGCCACCGCCGCCAGATGTTCGATGGAGTAACGCCCCACAATCAGGGTGTCGGCGACCATCATGCCGATGGAAGCCAGTTGCGCCACCAATACCGGCCAGGCGAGGGCGAGAATGCGTTGAATGAGTGCGGACATCGGGTTCAGGGGCAAGATGGTCTAGAATCAGGCTTTTCGGTTTCTGGAAAGTTCAACGATGGCGAACGATGCGGCAAGCAGTGCAAACAGCGGCAGGAACAAAATTGCAGGCTCAGGTTTACATGCCCTGCGCGCTTTGACGCCCCGACAATGGTTTTTATTGCTGGGGCTGGCGGCGTGGGGGCTGGACATCGCGGGGGTGACGCTTCAGTACTGGCTGTATTTGAACCCCTGCCCGCTGTGCATCTTCCAACGCCTGCTGTTTATGGTCTTCGGCGCCCTCGCCTTGCTGTTCGCCCTGCCCCCCGCCCGCGTGCTGCAACGCCTCTATCGCGGCATGGGCGTGTTGCTGGCGCTGATCTGCGTTTTCGGGCTGGGGGTGGCACTTTACCAGACCTTGATGCAATCCGTACCGGGGCTGGTGAGCGAATGCAGTTACAGCAAACCTGGTCTCATCGAACGCTTTGTCGACTGGCTGGGCGGCACATGGCTCAACCTCGACCTGCCCGTACTCTCCGATCTGTTTTTGGCGACCGGCACATGCAGCGACAAGGAATGGGTGTTTCTGGGGCTGTCGCTGGCGAACTGGTCAGCGGCGGCGTTTCTGGCTTTCGGTATCGCTGCATTGTGGGCGACACGCAAACGCAATGCGTAACAGCGGGGGGGCATCCTGCTCCCTTTGCTTGCCAAGGCAATCGCATGAATGCCGGGGACGCTTCGCGTGCCCGACCTGCGAACTTCAACCCACCCTCGCTTCCTCAATCGCACTCAACGCCGCCGCTGCGCCCAATGGCAATTGATGCGACACATATCCGCTCAAATGCGTGCGCCCCGGATTGATTTCCACCGTCGGCACGCCCGCTTGTACCGCCTGAATCACTGGCTGCGCGATGTAGGGGAAGACGCTGGTGGTGCCGATGGAAAATACCAGATCAAAACCCACATCCAGCGCCACCAGCAGACGGTCGAGTTCCGCTTCCGGCAACATTTCACCGAACAACACCACTTCCGGACGCATGGCGCTGGCGCATTTCGGGCAATGCGGCATGACGCGTCCGGCGAGGCTGTCCACCTGCTCCCGAAAATCGCATTCCATACATTTCAGCCGATGCACATCGCCGTGAATCTCCACCACATTCTCGCTGCCCGCCGCCCGATGCAACCCGTCGATATTCTGGGTCAGCACCATGACATAAGGGAGTTCGCGCTCCCATTTCGCCATCAGCCGATGCGCCGCGTTGGGACCGGCGTTGCGGCAATTCTCTTCAATCTGCGTCATGTATTTCCACGGAATTTCCGGTCGCCGCCGCAGCATTTCGCCGGAAAGCGCGTCTTCGATGGGGATGCCTTCCTCGGTCAAATCGTGCTCATACAGCCCGCCCAAGCCCCGATAAGTCGGCAACCCGGAATCGGCGGAAACGCCCGCGCCGGTAATAAACAACACGCGCCGCGCGCGGGCAAGCAAGGCGGCAATCTCCCGAATGGCGGGCAAAAGCGAAACGGGCAGGTCGGACATGATGAAATGAGGGAATGGGGAAAACGCCATTTATCCGGCAATTTTCGCGTTGAGGCAAGGGTTTTTTTGACCGCCGTGCCTCACGAAAAGCATCTTTGATGCATCAAAACCGATACCGCGCCCGCAAACTCCCCGTCACCCCTTCGCGTCTGCCGCCATAGCCTTGCACCCCGAAATCCAGTTTCGTAGGTCGGGCACGCTTCATGTGCCCGGCATCAGGGATCAGAGGGCAGGGGGCGTAGGGGCACGGCGCGCCGTGCCCCTACATGTGATCCGCCCATTCCCCGACATTGCTGACCATTCCTCGTAGGGGCACGGCGTGCCGTGCCCCGGTGTGCCGTGCCCGAATGTTTGACACGGATTGTCGGCGTTTGCCGTTGCTGGGAGCGCCGGCGTCCCCGCCGGCGGGTTTGGTTCCGCGCGAAAAATCTTAAAACCGCCGGCGGGACGCCGGCGCTCCCAGGTTCAAAACCGATACCGCGCCCGCACACTTCCCGTCACCCCTTCGCGTTTGCCCGCGTAGCCTTGCACGCCCACATCCAGCGACCAGCCTTGTTGGTTTGCGGCGGTGGGGGTTAGGGTCAGACCGGCTTCCAGTACGCCTGTGTCGCCTTTCAATTTTGGGGTGTCCAGTTTGTAGCCGTAGATGCTGGTGTTGGCTTTGGCGTTGTATTCGTGTTCCCACGCTGCACCTACGTAGGCGGTGGTTTTGGTGGTCAGGGCGTGGTGCCATTTCACGCCCAACCTTGTTCTTTGCGAATCCACTGCCTTGAATTTCACCGTTTCGCCTGTCGTGAGTTTTACGGTGTCGCCGTTTTGATGGCTCCAGAGGTATTGTCCGTAGACATCCAGCTTGCTCTGTTCAGTGAGGTTTATCACATAGCCTGCGCCCACATGCGCGCTCACGTAGGTGGATTTGGCGTTGTAGGCGGCGGCTCTTCCGAAGCCGTCGTAGAGGTTGCCGCTGAAGTCGGTTTTGACTTTGCCTGATCTGATGCTGGCGTCGAGGTACAAGGGGGCGGCTTGGGTTTCGTCAAAGGCAAAGCGCGCCAGAATGCCCGCTCCGGTGTATTGGGTGTCGCCTTTGCCGTGTACGCTGGCGGCATTGGAAAAGCTGTTGTAGCTGTCGTAATTGCTTTCGCCGTGTTCGATGAAGGCGGCGGCGGTGAGGTTGCCTGTTTGGGTGGGCGTGGTTGCGGCGAGGCCTGCCAACAGGGTGTAGCCGTCTACGTCGATATGTGAACCGGTGTTGTGGCGCAGGGTGCTGTAGCCGATGGCGGCGAAGCCGTGTTTGTCGGATGATTGAACCGTTTGCAGGGCGGAATTTATGCCGCGCTCCGCTGCAAAATCCTGCGCCTGATTCAAAAATGCCGTGCCGCTTAAAAATCCTTCGGCTAAGGCCTTGGTTTGCGGGTTGAGGTTTATGCCGGGGTTTGTGGGCGGCGTTACGGGCGGGTTCGGGTCAGTCGGCGGGTTCGGGTCGACGGGCGGATTGGGGTCAATCGGCGGGGTGCCGCCCGCTACGGTTGCCAGTAGTTGTTTGCCGTTGGTGGTCAGGTCAAAGTCGTAGAGCAGGCTTACGCCTTGCATCCCTGTACCGTGGGCGATGGTGTTGGCGGGATTACCCGTCAGACTGGTGGCGTTGATGAGGGTGACCGTATCGCCCGCTGTCAGGGGCGAGGCGCTTCCGAGGATGCCGACGTTGACGGTGCTGTTGGTGATATTGGCGGTGCCGCCGACATTTAGCAGGCTGTAGCCGTTTGTGGCGATGGTGGGCAGATAAAAATTCAACTGGCTGCCGATGGCGGAGAGGTTTCCGGTGATGGCTGCGCCTTGGTAGACGTTTAACCGGGCGGCGTTTGCCAGTGTCAGGTTTTTGCCGACGCGGTTGTACAGATTGAACGTTGCGGGGCTGGCGATGCTGACATTGCTGTTGGGCAATGCGCCAGAGAGGGCGAGGGTGAGGGAACCGGCGTTAATGATGGTGTTGCCGCTGTAGGTGTTGTTGCCCGTCAGGGTCAGATTGCCGTCGCCGGTTTTGGTCAGCGTACCCGTGCCGGAAAGGGTGCCGCTCACCCTGTAATCGTGACCTTGGGTGTTGGTGAAGATCGTTGCCGCCGGAGCGACGCCGAGGGTGACGATATTGACCTGCCCGAATCCGGTATCGGTGAAGGTGACGGTATCGCCGTTGATGAAGGTGGATTCCGGCGTCCAGTTTTCTGAAGTCAGGATGTTCCAGTTGCGATTGGTCGCGCCTGTCCATTCGAGGTCGGCAGGGGTGGTGCGGGCGGGGGGTGGCGGGGGCGTCACTGGCGGGACATAGGTTACATCGCGCTTGGCGACGAGGTTGCTGCCGTCATTGGACAGGGTGAAATTGGCGGAGAAAGACGCGCCTGCCGTGAGTTTGGCTTTGTTGCCCGCATTGCTGACGGTGCCCGTGATGCCTGCGCTTTCGATGAGCTTGATGCTTTCGCCTTCGGTGAGGGCGGTCAGGTTGGTCGCGCTGCCGTCGAGGGCGAGTGTTACCGCGCTGTTGTTAATGTTCGCGTTCCCTGTAACGGTCAGCAGGGTATCGTTATTGTCGATGCCGGACGGCAGGTAAAAATTCAGCGTGCCGTCAGTCGCGTCAAGGTCGCCGTCGTAGGTGGCTTGTCCGTAGATGTCGTAGGTGCTGAAGTTGGTGTAGGCTCCGCTTCCGGTGATGCGGAAGGTATGCCCGCCGCCCAGTTCGAGGGTGTCGAAGCGCACGCCGGTGTAACCGTCCCAGGCTTGGGTGCCATCGAGGTTCACGGTCAGGTCGTCGTGGCGGGCGTCGAGGATCTGGATGTCGGCGATCAGGGTGTTTCCGTTTTCTTTCAGGTTCAGGGTCGTGACGCCGCTCAGGATGCCGCCTACGGTCAGGCTCACGTCGCCATTGGAAGAATCCACGGTGTAGTCTGCGTGCGGCGCGCTCCAGTTGCCGGGGGCGTTGATGCTGTTGTGGAAGAGCTCGATGGCGGTGGTGGAGCCGTCAATGGAGAGGTCGTAGCCGTAGATGACGCCGGTTGTGGCGTCGGTGTAGTCGTCGGTGAGGGCGGCGGGCGTTCCGCTGGTTTTGCTGATCAGGGTGACGGTATCGCCGAGATTGAGGTTGGACTGCCCGATGACGCGGATGGCGCTGTCAGTGATGTCCGACGTGCTGCCGGTGACGGTGAGCAGGGTGTTGCCAGCGGCGAGGGTCGTGGGCAGGTAGAAATTCAGGGTTTGGAAATTCTGGAAAGTTCCACTGACCGTCAAGGGCGTTTTCAGGTTCAGGGTGTTGTCGGTAGAGATGTTGGTGCCGCCCGAAAGATAAGCCAAATTGTTAAAAGACAAACCGTGTTCATCGGAAATGGTTACGGTGTTGTTATTGCTGCTGGAGCCGCCAACAATATATGTGTTAGTGGCGTTGAACGCGCCGCCGGAGATGATGATCTCGCCTGATGCGCCATTAGCCCCGCCCTGGATTGTGGTGGTGTTGCCGCTCTTGCTGCCGTCAAAAGCGCCGCCTGTGATAATGAGTTTGTTGTTGGCGCCGGAGGAGGCGGTGCCGCCGTTTATGGCATAGACATTGTGATGAAACGTGCCGCGGTTGAGGGTGACGGTGTTGTTGTTGAATGTGTTGTCAGGAACGGCATTGTTAGCAGCCGCGCCGTAAATAGCCCCATTAAAAGTGCCGTCGTTGATGGTGACGGTGTTGTTGTTGAATGTGCCACGATAAGACTTGCCGCCGTGGATGGCGTTTCCTACTGTACCCGTATAGCCAGCATCAAAAGTAACGTGGTTGTTGGAGACTTCGACGGCGCTACCACCAACAACCACGCCGGTGATATCGCCTGCGCCGCTGTTGACGTTGACGGTGTTATTCATTGCACCAAAACTGCCGCTACCATCATATCCCCCATAGATATCGCCGTTGACGCTCCCGCCGCTGAGGATATTGACGGTGTTGCCGTTGAGCTTGTTGGCAGAGGTGGTATCAGGGGAACCGTTGCCGCTGTCAGTGACAGGAGCATCCCCATTTCCATAGATCTCGCCAGTGACGGCAATACCTACATTCACTGTCTGCCCTGCCGCCGCCATCCCCGGCGACAGGAGCAAGGTCGGGGTCAGCCCCAGGGCAATGAGAAGCCCGAGGGCGCTGCGCGCCTTCGGGCGAAAAGGTAGGGCGCGTTCTCCGAACGCGCCGGACGTTACATCCGGCGGTTTCGGAGAAACCGCCCTACCTATGCTTGCTTGCTTGCTTGCTTGCTTGCTTGCTTGCTTGCTTGCTTGCTTGCTTGCTTGCTTGCTTGCTTGCTTGCTTGCTTGCTTGCTTGCTTGCAAAAATTGTTGTAGCGGTTTTGGAAAAGTCAAGGGAATTTACATTGTTTTTCATGATTATTTTGCTTTCATAAATAGAAAAAAAGTGGGGCGGTTTCTGCGCTGCCGCCCTGCCGGAAAAGATTTGGGCAATTCTATTCTTTTTTACATGGATACGAAAGCGCAGACCGCAATGCGTTCGCACCACCTGGGAGCGCCGGCGTCCCCGCCGGCGGTTTTAAGATTTTTCGCGCGGAACCAAACCCGCCGGCGGGGACGCCGGCGCTCCCAGGTGGGACGCCCAGCGGCGTCGCTACGCGCCTCGCTTTTGACGAAGTAGGGGCGCGCATATAGCGTCCGTGGGTTTGGAATGGGGAGCAGGATGCTCCCCCCACTTTACTGTCACCTGACCTCTGATGCCTGATCCCTGATGCCGGGTACGACACACCGGGGCACGGCACGCCGTGCCCCTACGGGAAACATCGGCAAATGTCGGGGAATGGGCGGGTCGCCTGTAGGGGCACGGCGTGCCGTGCCCTGGGGCGGCGTAGGTCGGGCATGGTTTCATATGCAGGGCGTTTGGCGGTCGGCAACGAACAATGCCCTGCACATGAACCGTGCCCGACCTACGAAATGCGGTTGGGAACGCCATCATATCGACGCCTTGCGGTTAGGGCGTAACGCCATGTCACGCGATTGAAATGAACGCTTGGGAACGAGGTTTGTGAAATTTATTGGCGCGGCGGCGCGCAGGTTGGGTATCCGTGTCAAACATTCGGGCACGGTACGCCGGGGCACGGAAAAGCTTACCCCTCTCCCCAGCCCTCTCCCACAAGGGGAGAGGGAGTAAAGCCGTGCCTCTACACGCCCCTGATTACTGTCACCTGACCTCTGATGCCTGATCCCTGATGCCGGGTAAGCGTCGTTGAAGCCGACAACTGATCCGTCAATCTGGTCATCCGCCCGGTATCTGGCAGGTTATTCCGATTCGCATGAGAAGCGAACCTTTGTCGATTTCGCCTTGCCGTGCAATCGCACTGTCTTCGGGCAGCCTTCGCGTCTCGCTTCTCATGCGAATCGGAATGAACTGACCTAAGTCAAATACCACCAGTAAAGCCAGCGGGCTGGATGAATATCCAAACATGCTATGTTTTTCTAAAAATTTATTTTGTAAAAATTCAATTGCTGCCTATAATGTGTTCCAGTTGAATATCGCCCTTGGAAAGGGGAAAAATCATGAACATCAGAACAAAACTAATCCTGTTGGCTGTCGTGAGCGTTTTTTCCCTGCTCACGGTTGTGGTAACGGGTTATGCCGGTTTGAACGCCACCACCCATGCCTTGACGGCAATCGCCGAGGATAATCTGCCTTCCGTCCGATTTTTGCTGGAAGCCAATGAAGCGCAAACCGACATCGTGCGCTCCGGTCTGCTCGTTTCCATCCGTGAAAACGACGATTCCGATAACGCCCGCCAAGCCATCCGCGCGGCGCTTGCCGAGCATGATGAGGCATGGAAAACCGCTGAAACTTCAATCACCACCTATTACGCCGTCCCCATTAACGCTGACGATGAGGCCGAACTGAGACCGTTGCAAGACAAATTCAAACCTGCATGGGCCAAATGGAAAGAGGACGTTCAGGCCTGGGAGGCGGTCATCCGCAAAATTGCCGACCTCCCCGCTGGTCAGGCAGAAGCCCGGCAACAGTTGTTTGCCAGATACGAACAAGCATTTAACGCACAGCTTCCGAGCTATTCCGCCGCACAGGAGGCGCTGGAGCGATTGACCCGCTATGAAGAAAAACGCGCCCAGGACGACAGTGCGGCGGCGGAAAGCGGCGCGCACACCTCGATGACCATCCTGATTGTGATCAGCCTGTTCGGGCTGGTGATTCTGGTGGGTCTTTGCTTCTCGGTCTTCCGCGCCATCATGATTCCTCTGGAACATACCCGCAACACCATCGCCGCGATTGCCAGCCAGCGCGATTTCACCCGCCGGGTGTCCATCGAAAGCAGCGATGAAATCGGGCTGCTGGTCAAGGATTTCAACAATCTGGTCGATGTCCTGCAAGGCTCACTGCGTGAAATTCAAACCAGCATGAGCCATGTGCGCGCCGCCGTAGAATCGCTGTCTACCGCCGCGCAGCAGGTGGCGACCAGTTCTTCCAATCAGAGCAGTTCCACTTCCGCGATGGCGGCGTCCATTGAAGAAATGACCGTCAGCATCGCAACCGTTTCCAACAATGCCGATGACGCCCAAAACGTCGCCCGCCAAGCCGGAGAAATTTCCGATGAAGGCGGCAACATCATCGAAAACACCGTCACCGAAATGGGCGCGATTGCCCAAACCGTCGCCACTGCCTCGCAGGTCATTCAAATGCTGGGGCAGGAATCGCAGCAAATTTCTTCCGTGGTGCAGGTCATCAAGGAAGTCGCCGACCAGACCAACCTGCTGGCGTTGAACGCCGCCATCGAAGCCGCCCGCGCCGGGGAACAAGGGCGTGGCTTCGCAGTCGTTGCCGACGAGGTGAGGAAACTCGCCGAACGCACCGCACAATCCACGGCGGACATCAGCGCCATGATTGGCAAGATTCAGGTTTCCGCCCAGGAAGCGGTCGACGAAATGGAGCATGTCGTCAAACAGGTGGAATCCGGTCAAACTCTGGCGCAGAATGCTGGCGCGCGCATTCAAAGCATTCGTGAAGAAGCCGGCAAGGTTTCCAACGCCGTGACGGAAATTTCCAACGCCCTGAAAGAACAAAGCGAAGCCAGCCAGGACATCGCCAGGCATGTCGAAAGCATCGCCCAGATGACCGACGAAAACAACGCCGCCGCCGAAGAAACCGCCGCTGGCGCGCAACATCTCGACCAACTGGCGCAAGAAGTTAACCGGACGGTGAGCCAGTTCAAAGTCTGAACCCGTCACAACAATCTGACGGGTCTGCCCGCCTGGGAGCGCCGGCGCTCCCAGCGGTGTATTCGATTGCCTCTCCTTCTATCAGGGGATCCTCTCTACTTTATGGCACATCAGTTTGAATCGCATCCCGTCTTCCACAAGGGGAGAGGGAGTGAAAAGGGGAGTAGGGGCACGGCGCGCCGTGCCCCTACAGCCGTGCCCGTACAGCCGTGCCTCACGAAAAGCGGTATTGGTGATTTCATTAGCATTCATGCAATTGCCCTGCCCCGTCTTCGCATAACGCTGACATCTGATTCCTGAACCCGTTAAAATACGCAGTTTTTCCCATTTCGGAGTTTCCCGTGCTCGTCGCCGCCAACATCACCATGCAATTCGGGGCAAAGCCCTTGTTTGAGAACGTCAATGTCAAATTTGGCGAGGGCTACCGTTATGGTCTGATCGGCGCCAACGGGGCGGGAAAATCCACCTTCATGAAAATCCTCTGCGGCGTGCTGGAGCCTTCGGCGGGCAATGTTTCCAAAGAAGTGCACGAGCGCATGACCTATCTGAAACAAGACCAGTTCGCTTTTGAGGACATGCGGGTGCTGGATGTGGTGATGATGGGGCATGCGGAAATGTGGGCGGCGATGAGCGAACGGGACGCCATCTACGCCAACCCGGAAGCGACGGAAGACGACTACATGCACGCCGCCGAACTGGAAAACCGGTTCGCGGAATACGACGGCTACACGGCGGAAGCGCGGGCGGGCGAATTGCTCCTGGGCGTCGGCATCGCCACACCGCTGCACAATGGCCCCATGCGCGAAGTCGCGCCGGGCTGGAAATTGCGCGTGCTGCTGTGTCAGGCATTGTTCGCCAACCCGGACATCCTGCTTTTGGACGAACCCACCAACAACCTCGACATCAACACCATCCGCTGGCTGGAAGACGTGTTGAACCAGCGCGAATCGACGATGATCATCATCTCGCACGACCGCCACTTTTTGAATCAGGTCTGCACCCACATGGCGGATCTGGACTACGGCAAAATCACCCTGTACCCCGGCAACTACGATGATTTCATGGAAGCCTCCAGTCAGGCGCGCGCGCGCCAACAGGCGGCGAACGCACGCGCCAAAGACAAAATCGGCGAATTGCAGGAATTCGTGCGCCGCTTCTCCGCCAACAAATCCAAGGCAAAACAGGCCACCAGCCGCCTGAAACTCATCGACAAACTGAAACCCGAAGACATCAAGCCCTCGTCCCGCCAATATCCGTGGATCCGTTTTGAATTCGACGAAAAAGAAAAACTGCACCGCCAGGCGGTGGAAGTCGAAAACCTGTTCTTCCAGTATGCGGGCGGCGACAAGCCGTTTTTCAACAAAGCCGGTTTTACGATCAACGCGGGCGACAAAATCGCCGTCATCGGCGAAAACGGCGTCGGCAAAACCACCCTGTTGAAACTGCTCACCGGCGAATTGCAGCCCACCGGCGGCAGCGTCAAATGGGCGGAAAAAGCCAGACCCGGCTATTACGCGCAAGACCATTCCGCCGAATTCACCGAACCCGTTTCGCTGACCGACTGGATTGCCGCTTATGCCCGCGCCAACGCCGACGAAGGCGGCGACCTGGAAACCCTGATTCGCGGCACGCTGGGGCGACTGCTGTTCTCTGGCGACGAGCAGAAAAAACCGGTGAATGTGATCTCCGGCGGCGAACAGGGGCGCATGGTGTTCGGCAAGCTGATGTTGCAAAAAAGCAATGTGCTGATCATGGACGAACCCACCAACCACCTGGACATGGAATCCATCGAATCGCTCAACACCGCGCTGGATTTGTACAAAGGCACGCTGATTTTCGTATCGCACGACCGCGAATTCGTCTCCAGCCTCGCAACCCGCATTATCGAGGTAAAGATGAACGGCGCGCTGCTGGACTACGCCGGAACCTATGAGGAATATCTGGAAAGCCAGGATTTGTCATAGACAGGGATCACCCCTCGCCCCTTTATTCCGATTCGCATTATTAATCCGGCAATCAAATACGCCATCTGGCGCACGACGATGGCATTTGGTAGAGCGGGGTCGAAGAGCGCCCCCAGACTGACCAAGAAATTAGCGATAGGCCTTCAGGCCTGTCGGTCTAACGTGTTTTGGAAGGGGTTTGCATCCCCTCCCAAAACGGTCGCCGAAACCCCGGCCTTCAAGCCGGGGTTTGGCTCCCACCTTTCTTACGGGCGGGGTTTCAACCGGAGTTAGTTTTACGATGACAAACCCTCGCGTCGCTGCGTTCCTCGCAGTGACGGCAAGCGTCGTTGAATCCGACACGGATCCGTCAATCTGGTCATCCGCCCGGTATCTGGCAGGTTGCGTGCGATGAATCGCCAATGTCGGGTTCTTCCTGCGGCTTACCCAACCTTGTATCTACGATGTCCGTGCTACGCAAACATCTTGCCGCCATAGGGCACGGCACGCCGTGCCCCTACATGTGATCCGTCCATTCCTCCTGCATTGTCGACCGTTTCCCGTAGGGGCACGGCGTGCCGTGCCCGAATGCTTGACACGGATAACAGTATCTACAGCCTGTAGCAGCATATGGTGTATTTGATTGCCGGATTAATAGAAGCGAACCTTTGTCGACTTCGCCTTGCCGTGCAAGAGCACTGTCTTCGGGCAGTCTTCGCGTCTCGCTTCTCATGCGAACCGGAATTATGCGCCCAGCACGGCAGGATGCTTTCTCTACGATCAACGCTGGCGGTCAGGCGGTATTTTTGCAGTTTGCTGCTTGGTTTGTCGGAGATGGTCATTTCGAGATAGCCAGCATTGATGAGCGGTGCAATGTTGCGTTTGAAGGCGCGGAAATCCGGGTTCATGCCGATGGCGGCGAAGAGTTCCTTGCGCGACAGGCTGGTGTGGGCGAGTGCGCTCAACACCGCCAGCCCGGATTCGCTCAACGGCGATTTTTCGTCTTTATCTTTGTGCTTCTCTTGCAAGGCGAGCACATCCGCGATGGCGGTCAGCATGAACTCGATAAAGACGGTCGATTTGCCCGATTGGTCGGATGCGCCGAGGGCGGCGTAGTAGTCGTGTTGTCGTTCGAGGATGACGGTTTCGGTCGGCAGGCTTGCAAACAGGGCATCCCATTTGGACAAGAGAATCGTTTGCCACAAGCGCCCCATGCGTCCGTTACCCTCCATGAAAGGATGGATAAACTCGATTTCGTAATGCACGACCGCGCTTTTTATCAAGGGGTGGACATCGCTTTCTTTTGCCCAGGCAAACAGGTTTTCAATATGCCCGCGCACAAACTTTGCTTGCGGCGCGGCGTGTATCAGTTTGCTGCCATCATATATGCCAACGCCTTTGCTTCTGAATTTGCCTGCCTCTTCTACAAGCGATTGCATCATCCGCTTGTGCGCCTTCAGAAAATCGGCAATGGCATAGGGTTTGAAGTGTTCAAGCTGCGAATACGCTGCAAACGCGTTTTTGACTTCCAGTATCTCGCTGGGGCTGCCGACCACGCGCCGACCATTGATGACATCGGTGACTTGTTCCAGCGACAACGTATTGTTTTCAATCGCCAGCGAAGGCTGATGTGTTCATTTCAATCTCCTCGTTTAGCTTTCTTCGCCGCCTTTTCCGCAGCCTGCTGCGCCTGTTTCTTCTCCTGCTCCGCCTTGCGTTTCGCCGCTTTCTCCGCGCTTTTGCGTGCTTTTGCTTCTTTTTCTGTGGCTTTCTTTTCACGTTCGGCGGCTTGGGTCTGTTGTTCGGCGGTGCGGGTTTCCAGGCGTTGCGGGAGTTCGGCGTCGCGTTGTTTCTGGTCGCTGGCGCGTTGTTGTTCTTTGGCTTCGCGCTCCAGAAGATGGGCGCGGTATTCCAGTTCTCTGCCTTCGGCGTCTAAATGGCGTGCTTCGTTGATGCTTTCCAGCCGTTCTGAGCGGGCGTCGTTGCGGCAGTCATTCACCATGAATTTTTTGGCACAGGCGGCTTCCGCAATTTCCAGTTGGCGGTCTGCGGCTTCGCGCAGGGCGGCGGCCTGTTCTTGCAGGGTTTTTCCGGCGGCGAGCAGTTCTGCCGCACTTTTTTGGGCGGCGGGGGACGTTTGTTCGCGGGCGTCGGGTTCTGCGGCTTCTGCCATCGCCGCCCACGCGATCAGGATGCAGAGGGTAGCCAGGGTTTGGGGTTGATGTGCCATTTGTTGAAATCCTCGTTGCTGATCACGCGGTCGTTGCCGCTACGCAGATCAATGAGTTCGGGGGTCAGGTAGCAGCCCAGATCGGTGTTGTAGATGATTTCGACCCGTGGGTAGAGCAGGTCGCCTTCGTTTTGTTCGCGCACGACGGCGAGGCGTCCGCTTTCCAGGCGCACGAGCGAGCCTGCGGGGTAGATGCCGATGGCGCGGATGAAGTTGTGCACCAGGCGCGGATCGAAGTGGTGTTCGCTCCATTCGAGCAGTTTGGTCAGCGCGGCGGAGGGCGGGAGTCCGCGATGGTAAACGCGGTTGGAGGAAATGGCGTCATACACATCCACGATGGACGCCATCTGCCCGTAGAGGGAAATTTCGCCGCCTTTCAGACGATGGGGATAACCGCTGCCGTCGTGTCGCTCGTGGTGTTGGGCGGCGACATTCATGGCGACGGGGACGATGCCGGGCGTTTGTTTCAGGATTTCGATGCTGTAGACCACGTGGTCTTTCATGGCGACAAATTCTTTGGCGGTAAGGCTCGCGGGTTTGTTGAGGATGTAATCCGGCACCATTGCCTTGCCGACATCATGCAGGAGCGCGCCCAGCGCGATGTCCTTGATGGTTTGATAGGGCAAGTCCAGTTCGCGGGCGAAGGCGACCATCAGGGCGCAGACGCTGACCGAGTGCTCAAAAGTGTAGGTGTCGTGCTTTTTCAGCCCCGCCAGCGGCAGGAGCGCGCTCTGGTTGCGAAAGATGGAATCGATCATGCTCTCGACCAGCGGTTCCATGCGCTCGACTTCGATTTGCGCGCCCAGACGCACGTCGGTCATCAGGTTTTTGATGATGCGGTTGGCTTCGGTGTGCAGTTTTTTCGCGCGCGGGGCTTCGGTGATCAGGTCGACCGGGTTGGGGCGCTCCGTGTGTGTGGCGGCGATGCTTTGCATCCGCTGATGCAAATCCTTTTGCACCTGCTCGGCGGTCGGGGCGTGCGGCAGGTCGATGCCCCGCTCGGTGTCGATGTAGACTTCCTGAATGCCCAGGCTGCGAATCTTGGCGATGCGCGCCTGTCCATCCACGGGAAAGCTGTTGGTCAGGAACGGATGCTCCATCCACTCGCAATTCAAGTCGTGGATATACATGCCGGGGATCAGTTCGCTGACGGAGATTTTTTTGATCATTGTTTTGCGCGGTTTGGCGTGTATGGGGGTGAACACAGGCGGTGACAGTGACTGACGATTATAATTCGCCCCCCTGTCATCCTGCGGCTTAATTTCATGCTCGTCTGCAAGCAACTCACGCTCGCCCGTGCCGGTCACCCCCTGATTGAAGATGTGGATTTGCAGCTCCATCCCGGCTGGCGGGTCGGGCTGGTCGGCGCGAACGGCGCGGGCAAATCCAGCCTGTTCGCCCTGTTTGCCGGAGAATTGCAACCGGAAAAGGGCGACCTCATGATGCCCCTCCACTGGAAACTGGCGCGCGTCAGTCAGGAAACCCCGGCGCTGCCCGACGCCGCCCTCAATTTCGTCCTCGCGGGCGACACCGAACTCATGCAACTGGAAGCGGAATTGGCGCGCCTGGAAAACGCCCACGACGCCGCCGATGGCGAGCGCATCGCCCATCTGCACACCCGCTACGGCGACATCGGCGGTTATTCCGCTCGTGCCCGCGCCGCCGAAGTGCTGCACGGACTGGGATTTTCGGATGCCGATTTCACCCGCCCCGTCGCGGAATTCTCCGGCGGCTGGCGTGTGCGTCTCAATCTGGCGCGGGCGCTCTCCTGCCCCGCAGACCTCTTGTTGCTGGACGAACCCACCAACCACCTCGACCTTGACGCCGTGTTCTGGCTGGAGGGCTGGCTGAAAAAACTCCCCTGCGCCCTGATTATGATTTCGCACGACCGCGATTTTCTCGATGCCGTGGTCGACCGCATCATGTCGATTGAAGGTGGACGTCTGACCCTCTACGGCGGCGATTACTCCACCTATGAGCGCACACGGGCGGCAAGGCTGCTGGCGCAGCAGGCCGCCTTCGTTGCCAGGCAGCGTCGCATTGCCCATCTGCAAAGTTTCATCGACCGCTTCAAGGCGAAGGCGAGCAAGGCGCGGCAGGCGCAAAGCCGGGTCAAGGCGCTGGCGCGCATGGAAAGCGTCGCCGCCGCGCACGCCGATTCGCCCTTCGATTTTGGTTTCGCCAATCCCCCCAACCTGCCCGACCCGCTCTTGACGCTGCATCGCGGCAGCGTCGGTTACAACGGCACAGCGTTGCTCAAAAATCTGACCATGACCCTGCGCCCCGGCTGTCGCATCGGGCTTCTGGGCAGAAACGGCGCGGGCAAATCCACGCTCATCAAACTGCTGGCAGGCGAACTCCCGCTCATTTCCGGCGAACGCCACGAAGCCAAAAACCTCGCCATCGGCTACTTCGCGCAACACCAACTCGAACAACTGCGCCCGGACGAAACCCCCCTGCAACACCTCTTGCGTCAGGAACCGCAAACGCCGGAACAAATGCTGCGCGACTATCTGGGCGGCTTCGACTTTCACGGCGAACGCGCCACCCGCCTTGTCGGCCCCTTCTCCGGCGGCGAAAAATCCCGTTTGGCGCTGGCGCTCCTGATTCGCCGCAAACCCAATCTGCTGCTCCTGGACGAACCCACCAACCACTTGGACCTGGAAATGCGCGAAGCCCTCTGCTATGCCTTGCAGGATTTCGCTGGCGGCGTCGTGCTGGTCTCGCACGACCGCCACCTGCTCCGCACCGCCACCGACGAACTCTGGCGCGTAGACGCGGGCGAAGCCGCGTTGTTCGACGGCGATCTGGACGACTACGCCAAACTGCTCACCACCGCCGTGCCGCCCACCGCGCCGGGCGCGGAAGTATCCATACAAAAACAGGAACGCCGCCAACAACGCGAAGCCGAAGCCGCCACCCGCCAACAACGCCTGCAACAACGCCGTCCCCTGCAAAAAGAACTGGCGCAGTTGGACAAACAACTGGCGGTTCTGGGCGCGGAAGCCGAAGAACTGGAACGCGCCCTGACCGACCCCGCCCTTTACGCCCCTGACGCCAACCGTGGGCAGCAGGAAGAACTGGCGCGCCGACAAAAGGAAGTGCAAGAAACCCTGGAAACCGCCGAACTGCGCTGGCTGGAGATTCATGAAATGCTGGAAGGGTTGGGGGAAGGGTGATATGCGAAATCTAAGACAAAACGGTCTTGTTGATGATGAGACTGGCTGCAACTTAACAGGTTGTTGAAAAACTCTAAAAATGCTTCCAAAACCCCTGATTTTTCGTCATTTGAGAACGAAAAATGACGGTTTTTTTGGAGAAAATCAACAACCTGGTAGGGCTTCAGGCTCGGCACCGACCGCAAAACGCCCTTGATTATTGTCACCTGATCCCGTATCAGGAGCGATGGCGGGGACGCCATCGCTCCCAGGGAGGCAAAGCCTCCGAAGGTACTGTCATCTGACCTCTGATACCTGGATTGCCACGGCGCTACGCGCCTCACAATGACGAAAACCGGTCTATACTTGCTGCAAGGCGGTTGTTTCCAATGGGAATGGTTAAGAGGGGATTTATCCCTTGTTATGATCCGGTTCGAGTCCGGCGCCGCCTTACTTCTTTTCTGACAGGGGCACATAGCGTTCTGCATTTTCTATGTTGTCTGGTGTTACATAGCCGCCTGTTTTGATGAAATTCCCACGTACTTTTTTCTTCTTGCCCGCCTCACCATAGAGGCGGGTTTTTTCATTCCTGCCCACAGCGCGTAGCCCGGTCATCATGTAGGGTGGAAAAGCGAAGCGCCTTCCACCATTCGGCGGTTCATCGCGCACCATCGCCCATTTTTGTGTTGGGGAAGGTCATGATTCATCCTCCACATACAAATCGCGCGCCGCCGCCAGATTCGCGCCGGAAGACGCCGCCGATAGCGCCCTGCCGTAACCCGCCACCTCATTTTGCGCCTCATGCCATGCCGCCTGCAACCTTGCGGCGTCTGCCGTGGCGCGGTCTATAATGGCTTTGGAAGCGTCGGGGTCGGCTTTGATATTTTGCAGGGCGGCAGACGCCTCCTGAAAAGCCTTTTCCGCCTGTCTGGCTTTTGCGCTGGCCCCGTCAAAGGTTTTTTGCAGGGCGTCTCTGGCTTCATTCGCGCCGGATACGAGCTTGATCGCATCCAACGTCATTTTCATACTGTATGAGAGTTCAGCCATGATGGATTACCTGAAACCTGAAAAATTGCAGCAATGCGTCGTGCTGACGTGGTTCTTGATCATGTGCGTCGCCTTGCCCCTCTTCATCGTCATCATGCAGGGCATCGAGGCAGGCTTTGTTGCGGCGATTGCCAGCCTCTTCGTTTTTCCGGTGGGCTTCATCATGGCGCTGATGCCTTTCTTTGTTGTCGGGCTGCTGTTCGGGCGGGCTGCGTAGGGGCACGCATTCACTCCCTCTCCCCTTGTGGGAGAGGGCTGGGGTTGTCCGTGCCCCTACACACCCCAAATTCCTGTCACCTGACATCTGTCACCTGGATTGCCACGGCGCTACGCGCCTCGCAATGACGAAAATCGGTCTATACTTGTCGCAGTAACGGCTGACGAACGGAAATTCGGCGTCCGTTCAACTGGAGAGCAACTCCGTTTGCTACCGGTGATGGTGGAACAGCCGCCCACCCAGTCGTTACCCTTCACGAACCGGAACATATCGCTCCCTGTCCGTCAAAGAGTTAGCGTCAATCTTGAAAACCGATCGCGTCATGTTGGTCATGGGTTTCTTCCTGCCAGTGACTGGTGCGCGGGCATGCCCGGCAAAACGCCGCCGTCTGGGTACGTGACGGCGCCATAGAAGGCGAAGCCCCCGACATGAGCGCGCATGTGATCGAGGTTTGATTTTCAGGGATCGGGAATCAGGAATCAGGGATCAACCCCCAAACCCTGACACGCTTCCGGTTTTGATCCCTGATACCTGACCTCTGATACCTGCTGATGCCTGACCTACAAAACTTACCGTCATTGCGAGGAGCGCAGCGACGCGGCAATCTTTCTGGTCGCCAAGATTGCCGCGTCGCTCTGCTCCTCGCAATGACGAAAACAGGTCTATACTTGCTCTGGTAACGACTGACGAACGGAAATTCGGAGTCCGTGCGACCATAGGGCTTATGCCACATGGTGATGGTGGGACGTCCGGCCACCCAGTCGTTACCTCTCTTCTTGGACATCCCCTTGCGAATGTCCGTCATGCAGGTCTAAAATGATATTTCCGAGCTGTGCTGTGGTGTACCCCGATGGGGAAGGGGACGGTGGCAGGGAAACCTCCTCCGTTGATGCGGATTCGAGTTCCGCCCCACATCACAACTCGCCATCAATCAAAAGCAGCTTCGGGGATTCTTTCCCGGCGTAGTTTTTCAGTTCCCCTTGCAACGTTTTCAGCGCCTTCTCATTCAGCTCCCGCCCGGTATTCACCACGTTAAACGTTCCGCGCTTCGGTTTTTTCAGGTAGTAGTCAATCTGCACCATGAATTTTGCATTGCTGCCCACGCTCTCAATAACAACAAGCAGCGCGGGCTGGGTGTGCATCGTATCCAGAATAACCGCCTTGGGGTTTCGCAATAATCGGGGAAGGTTACGGAAGGTGTCGCGCATCATTGGCTCGACCTTTTCCGGGCGGAAGGTATGGGCAATATCAGCATCGCGCGTCACGATTTCTGCCGTTACCGGGGTAAAGCCCGCCCGTCAACCCATTGCGTTTTCATCGCCCCCACAACCATCATTTCACCCTGCGGTCTGGCGCGGTTGGCGTAAGCCCTGTCAAAGAATTCAGCAAAAGCGGCATCCATCTCCCGCGCCACATCCGGCGCGCCCTTTTCCACCGCGACCGCGAGCGCCGCCCCGATCTGGGCGGGCAACGCTTTCAACTTGTCGGAGACCACCGCCGCGATGCCGTCGTGCAAGACCTTCAGGATGTCCGCCTGCGTAAGCCTGGAGACGGTAAAGGCGCGCGCGTGCATCGTTTGCGTGAAGTCGCGCCAGTCATAATTCCGATTCGCATTAGAAGCGATACTTTGTCGACTTCACCTTGTCGGGCAAGCGTCCTTCGGGAGCAACGGCGTCTCGCCGTCATACGATGGCGAGGACGCCATCGCTCCCAGCCGCTTGTCGACTTGCGGTGCGCGCTTCCTGCCTTACAGACAAGCCAGCCCACCGTCATTGCGAGGCGCGCAGCGACGCGGCAATCTCTGGAATGCGCCACATGGCATGATATTCACGTAAAACCGCCTGTGGTTTTGATGCCTGATCCCTGACTTCTGATTCCTGACACGCCACGCCCATCCGCAGAAAGGCTTAGAATTCACCCTTTCGCCTTCAAAGAATGAACATGCACCCGGATTACCTGCAAAAAATACTCACCGCGCGGGTCTACGACCTCGCGCAAGAAACTCCTCTGGATTTCGCCCCCAATCTTTCCGCCCGCATCGGCAACCGCATATATCTGAAACGCGAGGACATGCAGCCGGTGTTCTCCTTCAAGCTGCGCGGCGCGTACAACAAAATCGCCAGCCTCTCCGCCGACAAGTTAAAACACGGCGTCATCTGCGCTTCCGCCGGTAATCACGCGCAGGGCGTTGCCATGTCGGCGGCGCATCTCGGCTGTCGCGCCGTCATCGTCATGCCCGTCACCACGCCCGCCATCAAGGTGGAGGCGGTCAAAAAACGCGGCGGCGAAGTGGTATTGGCGGGGGATTCCTACGACGGCGCTTACGAGCGCGCCGTGGAACTGGAAAAAGCGGAAAAACTCACCTTCATCCATCCCTTCGACGACCCGGAAGTCATTGCAGGTCAAGGCACCATCGGCATGGAAATTTTGCGCCAGCATTCGTCGCACGACGGCAAAATCCACGCCGTCTTTGTCGCCATCGGCGGCGGCGGGCTGGCGGCGGGCGTTGCCTCGTACATCAAGGCGGTGCGCCCGGAAATCAAGGTCATCGGCGTGGAAACCTTCGACGCCGACGCCATGAAACAGTCGATTGCCGCAGGCAAACGGGTGCGGCTGGAACAGGTCGGTCTGTTCGCCGACGGCACGGCAGTGCAACTGGTCGGTGAAGAAACCTTCCGCCTGTGCCGCGCGTTGCTGGATGACATCGTGCTGGTCGATACCGACACCCTCTGCGCCGCCATCAAGGACGTGTTTGAAGACACTCGTTCCATTCTCGAACCCTCCGGCGCGCTCGCCATCGCGGGCGCGAAGGAATACGCCCGCCAGCACAAGCTGAAAGACAAGACGCTGGTCGCCGTGGCATCCGGCGCGAACACCAATTTCGACCGCCTGCGCTTCGTCGCCGAACGCGCCGAAATCGGTGAACAGCGCGAAGCGGTGCTTGCCGTGACCCTGCCCGAACAACCTGGCGCCTACAAGCAATTCGTCACCCTGATTGGTCGCCACAACATCACGGAATTCAATTATCGCTACCACGAACGCAAGGCGGCGCATGTGTACGTCGGCATTCAGGTCGCCAGCCGCGCCGAATCCCTGAAACTGGTCGAGGCGCTGACCAGACACGGCTACCCGACGCTCGACCTCTCGGAAGACGAAACCGCCAAGCTGCACCTCCGCCACATGGTCGGCGGGCACGCCCCGCAAGTGCGCGACGGCGGCATGAGCGAACGGGTCTACCGCTTCGAGTTTCCTGAACGCCCCGGCGCGCTGATGAATTTTTTGAACCAGATGAGCGCAGGCTGGAACATCAGCCTGTTCCACTACAGAAACCACGGCGCGGATACGGGCAGAGTGCTGGTCGGAATGCAAGTCCCCCCCGCCGACACCGCCGAATTCCACGCCTTTCTGGAAAAACTGGGCTACCGCTACCGGGACGAAAGCGAAAATCCGGCGTATCGGCTGTTTTTGGGCTGAAAAAACGATGAGTCATGGCGCACTGCCCACTCGACAAACGGCGTTACCCAAACGCGGCGTTTCCCCCATTTATCTGGATGCAACGCCACCGCTTGAAACAGCCACCGTCATTCACCTGCGTAAACGTACACGGCATCGCATCGCTTTCGGCTGGTATGGCGGTAAATTTTCGCATCTCGACTGGCTGCTCCCGTTGCTTCCCGCTTGCCACCATTATTGCGAGCCTTTCGCCGGTTCTGGCGCGGTCCTCATCAACCGTCCCCCCGCACCCGTGGAAACCTATAATGACATTGATGGGGAAGTGGTCAATTTTTTTGGCGTCCTGCGCGACCAACACGAAGCCCTGATTCGTGCCATTGCCCTGACCCCGTTTTCACGCGAGGAATACCACCTTGCCGTCAGTGGCAACATGGAGGGTATTGACGCCATTGAACGGGCGCGACGGTTTTATGTTCGAGCGCGACAAACCCGTACCGGACTGGCACAAACGGCCTCCCTTGGTCGTTGGGCCAATTGCAAGGAAACAAGCCGTTCCGGTATGTCAGGCGTTGTATCGCGCTGGTTGGGCGGCGTAGAAGCATTAGATGAAATTGCCGCGCGTTTTTTGCGCGTACAAATCGAAAACCGCCCGGCAGTGGATGTCATCCGGCTATATGACAGTCCACAGACGCTTTTCTACTGCGACCCGCCCTATTTGCACGCAACACGCGGCGACGCCAAGGCTTACGGGTTTGAGATGGATGAACAGGCGCACTGTGAATTGGCCGAGGCAGTCAATGCGTGCATCGGCATGGTGGCGATTTCCGGCTACGAACACCCCTTGATGGATGAACTATTCAAGCCGAAGCGTTGGCACAAAATCAAAGGCGCGGAAAAAACCATTCATTCAACCAAGGGGACACGCGCGGAAGTATTGTGGACAAATTTCGCGCCACAAAAACAACCAGGACTTTTCGCATGACACCGGAAGAAATTTTGCAGGACATTCATGCGCGCGCAAGCGAAGCATCAAGCCAATCCGTCATCGCCAACCCCGATATTCGGGAACGTGTCGATTATGTCTGCCGATGCATGAGTAACCGTGCCGGAGTACGACTGCTCATGTCATGCCTGCTGGGCAAGCTGGACAAACCACAGGTCGACCCGCGCAAGCCCTATACCGAGATTGGCGGTGAAGACTGTTTTTCAGGACGCGCCTATGATGAACGCTACTTGACCCGTTTCATCAACACGCACCGACTCCCCGTTAACCCGACGACGGCATTCTTGACACCAACCCTGCGTAATATCGACCATCCGCTGACCACCCGTCAGCAGCTCGTCGGCAGACCGCGTAACCTCTACCAGAAAACACTGGAATTGCTGGAGGATGTGGCGCTTCAACGTATTGCCGCAGATGTGCTTTTCGTAGAAACCATGCGCGTACTCATGCTGTTGCGCGACGAAAAACTGGCGCGGATAGCGTCCTTGTTAAATGCGCTGACCCATGCGCCAGGGGCGTTGCCGCTTTCTTCCGAAGCCATCATCACCCTGATTCGTCAGCATCTGGCTTGCAGGAACGCCAGCCGCTTGCCAGTGCTGGTTGTGGCAGCGGCTTACAAAGTCGCAGGGGAGCGGCTGGCGGAAAGCATGTTGCCCTTAAACGCGCACAACGCCGCCGATTTGCAAACCGGCGCTTTGGGCGATGTTGAAATCCGCCTGTTGGACGAACACGCCGTCGTGACCGCCTACGAAATGAAAATGAAGCGCGTCACGCAAGATGATATCAACGCTGCCGTCTGCAAAATCGTCAGAGGAAAAAACAGGATTCACAACTACCTGTTTATCACCACCGATGCCATTGACCCGGTTGTGACCGAGTATGCGGCGACGTTTTACGAAAAGACCGAGGGTACGGAAATCGCCGTTCTCGATTGCATCGGTTTTTTGCGACACTTCCTGCATTTTTTCCACCGCATCCGTGCAGACTATCTGGATGCCTATCAAACCTTGCTCTTGCAGGAACCGGATTCCGCCGTCAGTCAAAGTCTGAAAGAAGCCTTTTTAGCCTTGCGTCAGGCGGCGGAAAGCGGTGAATAGGGATGATTCAAAAATGTTCGATTTGACACACACCCCCGACCGCCGCGCCAGCGATTCGATGAAATGGGGCAAATACGCCGGGCGCGACATTCTGCCGCTCTGGGTGGCGGACATGGATTTTGCCGCCCCGCCCGCCGTGCTGGACGCCGTGCAACAACGGCTGGCGCATTCCGTGTTGGGCTACGGCGTGCCGCAACCCTCGCAAGTGGAAGCCGTGCTCATGTATCTGGAACGCCAGTATGACTGGCGCATTCAGGCGGAATGGCTCGTCTGGCTGCCGGGGCTGGTGACCGGCATCCATGTCGCCTGCCGCAGCGCGGGCGGCGGCGTGCTGACCAATACGCCGGTGTATCCGCCCTTTTTGGCCGCGCCGTGCCGCTCTGATCAGGCGTTGCGGCGCGCGCCGCTCGTTTGCCGCGCTGGACATTGGGAGATGGATACCGACGCGCTGGAAGCCGCTTTGCTGCAAAACCCTGACACGAAACTGCTGCTCTTCTGCCACCCGCACAACCCGGTCGGACGTTGCTGGCAACAGGCGGAACTGGAATGGGTCGCCGATTTCGCCGCCCGCCACCATTTAATCGTCTGCTCCGACGAGATTCATTGCGACCTGATTCTGGACGCTGACAAACGCCACCTGCCCTTCGCGCGGTTGAACGATGACGCGGCAAAACGCAGCGTCACCCTGATGTCGCCCTCCAAAACCTACAACATTCCCGGACTCGCCTGCGCTTTCGCGGTGATCCCAGACACGGAACTGCGCCAGCGTTTTGTCCGCGTCATGTCGGGCATCGTGCCGCATGTCAATCTGTTCGGCCTCGTCGCCTGCGAAGCCGCCTTCCGCGATTGCGAAGACTGGCGGCAGGCGTTGCTCGCCACCCTGCGGCAAAACCGCGACAGGCTGGCAGCCACCGTCGCCCAACTGCCCGGCGTCAGCATGACCCACATCGAAGCCACCTATCTGGCGTGGCTGGACGTGCGGCAACTCCACCTCGCCAATCCCGTCGCGTATTTTGAATCGCAGGGTTTGGGCTTTTCCAACGGCGCGGATTTCGGCGCGGCGGGCTGGGTGCGGCTCAATTTCGGCTGCGCCCCCGAACTGCTTGACCATGCGCTCGTCCGTCTGCAACAGGCCATCGAAAATGTTACGACAGCCCCCCGCGCTTGACGGATCGCCCTACTCCCTTTGCCTGTTGGGACTGGGGCTGGCGATGAGCATACAGGTGGTGTGCGTCTTTTTAATCTGGCGACAATGGCTCGCCGCCGCCGTCTTCAAACACGCCCCCTGGCGCACCCCCTGGCTGGCGCTGGGACTGGGCATTTTGTTCCTGCTGCGCCAATGCTGGTCAGCGCTGGAATTTTCCATTGTTACCGGCGTGTATGACGTTGCCGCCGTGTGCAATCAACTGATTGCCGCGCTTTTTATCTTGCTGGCGGTTATCGGGTTTTCGTCGACCAGAACATCTGGATAGAAAATCATGGACACCACAATGGAAATGCACGCAGGAAAATATACGCTGATACTAACCGAGGAAGCAGCAGAACAAAGCGGCAGTCGTTGAGGAAAACAGGTTGTTGCTCTGTTGTTCGGATCATGTTTTTTGTCTGTCCGTTCCGTCGCTGGTCTTGCAATGGAAAACTGAAGCCGACGATGCGACCTGTTTTGAAATTTTCAAATACGAAGACAGCTACATTGTCCACGGCGAACTGGCAATTACCCGCCTAAACCGCAATGGTGAAATACTCTGGCAGCAAAGCGGGCGGGATATTTTCACAACGCCAAACGGCAAGGACGATTTCACGCTCAAAGACAACTACGTCTATGCTACGGATTGGGAAGGCAATCGGTATGTGCTGGATTGCAGGAACGGTGATGTCATCGGTGATGATCCGGTCGCCACTCGCACCTCCCGGTAAAACATTATGGACACCGACACCGCCAAACAGAATTTTTGTGACACGGCGCTTGACCAAGAAAAAATCATTCGCCTGTCATTCCGTGACTGGGAATTCCTCATCAACAAGCTGGCAAATCCATCACCGCCCACCGCCGCTTTGGAAAAGGCGATGGAGCGCCATCAACGGTTAATACAAACCGACGATTTGTGAATTGCCTGAACGTCCCACCGCCCACGCCCCCGCCTCGGTCAACACCCAATCCACTGCCTGATCATGCGCTTCCGGCTGGATGCTCTCCACGCGCCCCATTTCAAAGCCCACGCCCAGCACCAGCGGACGGGGTTGTAACGCGGCGAGGGTGCGGTCGAAAAAGCCGCCGCCGTAGCCCAAGCGGTAGCCTCTCGCGTCAAAGGCGTTCAGCGTCATGATGACAACATCGGGCGTCATTTCCGCGCCCTCATTCGGCGTGGGGATGCCGTAGCGGTCAGGGACAAGTGGCGTGTCTGGCGTCCACGGGCGAAAGATGAGCGGCGCGCGCGGGGCGATGACGACCGGCAGCAGGGTTGTCGCGCCCTGTTCGCGCCAGAGGGCGGCGGCGGGGCGCAGGTCCGGCTCGTTCTGAATGGGCGCGTAAAAAGCGATGCGTTTCCCCGGCGGCTGTGGAAAAACACGCAGCAGATGTTCGAGCAGCCGTTGCGACCACGCGGCGACCTGTTCGGCAGTCAACGCCCGCCGTGCCGCGAGCAGGGTTTTACGCAATTCCTCGCGGGGTTGCGTTGTAATTTGTGGCTTCATGTTATGCTGCCAAGCTTGATTTTTCCAATATTCACTCCCCAATTTAACCATGAAGCCGCCTGTTTTTTTCGCTCGTCTTTGCCTTGCCGCCGCATTGCTCGTTCCCACCCTCGTCTTGGCGCAGGAATCCGAGGGCGAGCGCCAGTTTCTCGACGCCCGCGAAGCCTTTCGGGTGGGCGACCGCGCCAAACTGGAAGCCTTGAACGCAGCGCGGCTTGATGATGACGCCCTCGCCCCTTATGTCGAATACTACCTGCTGCGCCAAGGCATCGAACGCGCGGATGAGGCGGCCATCAAGGACTTCATCCGGCGCGAGGAAGGCAGCTATCTGGGCGAGCGTCTACGCGCCGACTGGCTGAAAACTCTGGGCAAACAGGGGCGTTGGTCGGAAGTGTCGCAGCAATACGCGGCGCTCCGCGCCCCCGATCTGGAATCCCGCTGTCTGCAAATTCAGGCGGTTGCCCGCTTGGGCGACGCGCCATCGCGGCAAAAAAATCAGGCGGAAGCCGAAACCCTCTGGCAGAGCGTCATCAGTGTGCCGGAAGGCTGTCAGCCCCTGTTTGCGCGCCTGGGCGAAACGGTCAGTGACGACAGCTATTGGAGCCGCGTGCACATGCTGTTCGAGCAGGGCAAGCACGACATGGCGCGGCGGGTATTTCGCTTCCTGCCCCACGAACAGCAGCCGGACGCCAGACAACTCGACCAGATCATCAGCCAGCCGCGCATCTGGCTGGCGCGTCAAAAACCGGAGGGCGTGGGCAGCAGCCGCGTTCGCCGCGAAGTCGTCGCGTTGGCGATCACCCGTCTGGCGCAAAATGACCCCGCCCTCGCCGCCGAGCAACTGGCGCAATGGCAATCCCCCCTGGGCGCGCAGACCGCCGCCTGGTGTTGGGGGCAAATCGGCTTGCAGGGCGCGCGCCGCCATCTGCCGGAAGCCTCGGCATGGTTTTCTCGCAGCAAGCCGGAATCGCTCACCGCCGACGCCGCCGAATGGCGCGTGCGCGCCGCCCTGCGTTCGCAAAAATGGGACGCGGTGCGCGTCGCCATCGAACAGATGCCTGATGAATTGCAATCGCGCCCGGCATGGGTTTACTGGCTGGGTCGCGCCTACAAGTCGGCAGGTCGCATGACCGACGCCAGGGCGCAATTCGCTTCGCTGCGCGGATTGCCGGAGTTTTACGGCAATCTGGCGGACGAAGAACTGGGGCGGCCTGTCACCATCCCCACCTCCGCCCTGCCGCCGCACGCCGACGAACTGTTTTATGTCCGCACCCTGCCGGGCATCGTGCGTTCCCTCGCCCTGTTCCGTCTGGACTTACGCATTGACGCCATCCGCGAATGGAACTGGACGCTGCGCGACATGGACGACCGCCAACTGCTCGCCGCCGCGACGCTGGCACGTGAATATCAGCTCTACGACCGCGCCATCAACGCCGCCGACAAAACCCGCAGCCAGCACGACTACGCGCTGCGCTTTCTCGCCCCCTTCGACGCGCAAGTACGCCCCGCCGCCCGCGAACAGGGTCTGGACGACGCCTGGGTGTATGGTTTGATGCGTCAGGAGAGCCGCTTCGTGACGCAAGCGAAATCTTCCGCCGGCGCCTCCGGTCTGATGCAGTTGATGCCCGCCACCGCCAAATGGGTCGCCAAAAAAATCGGCATCAAAGATTACGACCACCGCACGGTCAACGACACCGACACCAACCTGTTGCTCGGCACCACCTACATGCGAATGGTGCTGGAAAGCCTGCACCAGCATCCGGTATTGGCCTCCGCCGCCTACAACGCCGGTCCCGGTCGGGCAAAACGCTGGTGCGGCGCAAAACCGCTGGAAGGCGCGATTTACGCCGAAACCATCCCCTTCGACGAAACCCGCGATTACGTCAAAAAAGTCATGAGCAACGCCGTGTATTACGCCATCCTCTTCACCGGCGAACCCGCCTCCCTGCGCGAACGTCTGGGCACGACGCCCGCAAAGGATGGCACGTCGGTGCCTGCGGATTTGCCGTAAGGTCACTTGCTGTAACTTGACCTGGTCAGGATTCGCAGGTCGATTTTCCACAACAGCATAAAGGGCAGAAAAGTGCAAGCGAGAGTCAAATCTGGTTGGGGTGTTGTTGCTGCGCTGGCGGGTGAATCCAAAGAGAAAACGTGGGCACTTCCCAATGCCGTTCAAAGAAAATATTGGGTCGCCTTGGTTTTTGTGGTTGGGCTAATGGCGGCTGGCACAGGTATTGCCGGGGAAGTTTTGCCGTGCCCCGTCGACACAGCATCGATCCGGATTATGACTCCGGACTACGGCGGAATCGAGTCTTCCGTCACCGGAATAAACGACGCGCTCCCGCATTTTCGCACCTTCGTCACCGCCGTTACGGAGCGTGTTGCAACCCATCTGACCAAGGAGAAGCTCTGCATAACCGGAGCTAAAGACATGGAAAGGGGGCATTCCCTGCTTCAATTTGTGTACTGGCCTCTTGACATACACAATGAGTACATTGTTCCTGTGCTGCCAGTTACGGGAGGTTTCCCCGGTTGCAAGATTTCCAGCCCTTGGATAGACCTTATCTTTGTACGAACGCCAGTTCCGTTCATTCAGGGCATTGTTCGCTGGAATGAGCGCCAACTGCTTGCCGATCAGGCAGCGCTGTCTGGCGCGCGCAATGTGCCAACAGGCGTGGCGATGCCGCTAAGTAGTTATGAGTTGGGTCAATTTATAGGCACGTATGCGGATACGGAACGTTCTGACCCTCGTGCGGTGAAGTCGCTTGAAGAGCGCGTGCCGCCGGATATTCTGTGGCTGCTCCGCCGTTCCCCCCAGACTTCTGTCGGACGCACAAGCATGAGGATAGCAAGAAAAGAAGGCGCGGAAGGTTATACGAAGCTCGTCCTTCTTCTGCTTGACCGCTGTTTTGCTGCCTCTAATGAGAAAATTCTTCATTACAACAGCATCATCGACATTGATGATCCGGTCTTGCTTGAGCAATACAGGATTGACATGGAGCTTTATTAATTTGAACCTGTCACAAGGAACGCGTAGATACTGTAATCCGTGTCAAGCATTCGGGCACGGCGTGCCATGCCCTATGGCGGCGCATTCGCGCCGTTATTTACGATTGTCGGGATGCGCTTCGCTTACCCAACCTACGAGAAACTACGCTCGCCGTCAAAAGCGAGGAGCAGAGCGACGTGGCAATCTTGGCAACGATGGGAGAAAAGCCGCATCGCTCCGCGCCTCGCTTTTGACGCGGTTGCTTATTTCATCGACATCCACACAATTGCCCCACCTACCGGCGCAACGCGCCGCAAATTCCTGACACCTGACACCTGATACCTGATGACGCCTGCCTCACTGTACATTCACATTCCCTGGTGCGTACGTAAATGCCCCTACTGCGACTTCAATTCGCACGCCGTGCGGGATGCGCTCCCCGAAACCGCCTATCTCGCGGCGCTGGTCGCTGATCTGGAATTCGCCCTGCCGCTGGTCAAAGGTCGCGCCATCACCAGCATTTTTTTCGGCGGCGGCACCCCCAGTCTTTTCTCGCCCGACGGCATCGCGCGACTGCTGACCGACATTGCCGACCGCCTTAATCTGCCGCCCACAGCCGAAATCACGCTGGAAGCCAATCCCGGCACGGTCGAAACCGACAAACTCATCGCCTTTCGCGCCGCCGGAATCAATCGGGTTTCCCTCGGCATCCAGAGTTTCAACAATACGCATCTCTTTGCACTTGGACGCATCCACGACCGCGACGAAGCCCTCCGCGCCGCGACCCTCGCCGCCCGCCACTTCGAGCGTTTCAATCTGGACTTGATGTACGGCTTGCCGAACCAGACCCTCACCGACGCCCTCGCCGATGTGGAAACCGCGCTGGAGATTGGCGCGCCGCATCTTTCCTGCTACCAGCTCACCCTCGAACCCAATACCCCCTTCGCCGCCCAACCGCCCACCCTGCCCGACGACGACCTCTGCGCCGACATGGGGGAAGCGATTGAGACGCGACTGACATCGGCAGGTTTTACGCACTACGAAACATCCGCCTTCGCCCGCCCCGATTTTCAATGCGAACACAATCTCAACTACTGGCGCTTCGGTGATTATCTCGGCATCGGCGCGGGCGCGCACAGCAAACTCACCGTAAAGGATGCGGATGGCGCCATACAGACGCTACGCCAGATGCGCTGGAAATCTCCAGACGCCTACCTGCGCCAGACTGCCGCCGGAAACCCGATACAGGAAGCGCACAGCGTCCCCGCCGAACAACGCCCCTTTGAATTCCTGATGAACGCCCTGCGCCTGTCAGAAGGCTTTTCCCCCGCCCTGTTTGCATCCCGAACCCGTTTGCCCTTTTCTGTACTGCAAGCCAAACTCACGAACGCCGCCCGCGACGGGCTGCTGGACATCAGCGATGAGCGCATCGCCCCCACACCGCAAGGGCGACGGTTTCTCAACAGACTGCTGGAACGGTTTCTCGATTGAAGGCAGGGCGGCAGCGGGGTTCGACGAAGCGAAGCAACGGCAAAAGCGAAGCGCCTTCCACCACCCGACTGACCAGCACGAACAACAGCCACCACAGCGTTAGACCGATGTTCGCGCACAAACGCCCTGTGGTGGATAACGCTGCGCTCACCCAGAAACCGCTCACCGTCAAAAGCGAGGAGCGGAGCGACGCGGTAATCCAGGGATCAGAGGTCAGGTGACAGTAATCAGGGAAGGCTTTGCCTTCAGAAAGTACTGACATCTGTCACCTGATGCCTGGATTGCCACGTCGCGCTACTCCTCGCAATGACAACAAGGGGAGAAAGAAAAAACCTACTTTCCCCCCAACACCTCGCCAAACACCTGCGCCATTTTCTCGAATGCGCTGGCGTCTGTGGGCGTGATGCGTAGCGGGTCGTGGAGTCCGTTGCGCTCGCAATGCACCAGCCAATGTTCGCCCTCCGTGCTGGACATCCATATCATGGCGTCATTAATGGCTTCCGTCGTCATCGCTTTGGTATCGGCGTTGAAAGGCGTGCTTTTCGGGTCGAACAGTTCAACCAGGGTTTCGTGCTCAAACAGGGCGATTTGCCAGCCTGTGCCGGAAGCAACGCCCTTTTCGGCGTCACTGAGTTGAATCCGTCCTTCTTTGATACGGTCGCGTACAGCCATGATTTTTTCTCCTGACTTCATTAAAAACGAGCCTTTGTCGACTTCGCCTTGCCGTGCAATCGCACTGTCTTCGGGCAGTCTTCGCGTCTCGTTTCTAATGCGAACCGGAATAAGTTACGGCGGTTCGCCTGTTAAAACAAGTGTTACCGGATTCAAAACGGAATGTCATCATCCCCGAAATCATCGCTGAACGCCGGTTTTTTCTGTCCGGCGGGCGGGGCGGGCGCGTAATCGGGGGCTGGGGCGTTGCGGTTTTCTGACGGAGCATTGTTACCGCCGCCGTAGTTTCCGCCACCGCTGCCATAGCCGCCGTCACCGCCGGACCCTTCGCGGCGTCCGAGCATTTTCATTTCGTCGGCGCGGATGTCGGTGGAATAGCGTTCGATGCCTTCCTTGTCCGTCCATTTGCGCGTCCGCAGGCTGCCTTCCACGTAAACCTGACTGCCTTTTTTCAGGTATTGCCCGGCGATTTCCGCCAGACGACCGAAGAAGGAGATGCGATGCCATTCCGTCGCCTCTTTCTTTTCGCCGCTTTGTTTGTCCTTCCAGGACTCCGTCGTGGCGACGGTGATACTGCAAATTGCGTCGCCGCTGGCGCTGTAACGGGTTTCCGGGTCGCGTCCCAGATTGCCGATGATGATGACCTTGTTGACTGATGCCATAACAGTTTCTCCGTGAATGAATGGATGAATGAAAAAATCAGCTTGCCGCCGCAGGCGCGGGGACGGGGGTTGAGGCGGGCATGAGGTTTTTGCGCGGCGGGGGTGGATTGAGTCCGCAGGCGAGCGCCAGCCAGAGGGCGGCGGCGATGCCGCAGAATAAAAACACCGCCTGCCCGCCGAAACGATGGGCGAGCGCGCCGCCCGCCGCGCCGCCGACAAAAAGACCGACGGCTTGCAGCGTGTTGTACAGCCCCAATGCCTTGCCCTTGGCTTGCGGCGGCGCGATGCGGGAAATCAGCGAAGGCTGGGTCGCTTCCAGAATGTTGAAGGCGACAAAAAACAGCGTAATCCACAAAAAGAGCAGCGCCAGACTGCCGCTGGCAAAATAAAAGCCTGCCAGCACCACGATGAGCAGCGCGACCGCGCCGACAAAAACGGCTTTCATGCGCCCCTTTTTCTCGGCGGCGATGACGGCGGGCACCATGACCACGAATGAAAGCAGCACGGCGGGCAGATAGATTTTCCAATGCAAAGCGGCGGGCAAGCCACCGGCTTCAAGCAGGGCGGTGGGCACCAGCACCCACAATGCCATCTGGGTTAGATGCAGGACAAAGACGCCAAAATTGAGGCGCATCAATTGCGGCTCTCTCAACACGGTCGCCAACGCCACGGGCACGCCCGGCGTGGGCGGCGGCGCGGCGGGCACGATTTTCAGCAACACAAAAATCGCGCCGAAGGCGAGTAGCCCGGTCAGCCAGAAAATGCCGCTCATGCCAATCCAGTGAAACAGCAAGGGCGCCGCCACCATTGACGCGGCGAACACCAGACCGATGGAAGAACCAATCATCGCCATGACTTTGGTGCGATGCTCCTCGCGGGTCAAATCGGCAGCCAGGGCGGTGACGGCGGCGGAAATCGCCCCCGCGCCCTGCAACACACGTCCGGCGATCATCCAGTACATATCCGGCGCGAGGGCGGCGACGAAACTCCCCGCCGCGAACAGTAGCAGCCCCGCCACAATCACAGGCTTACGCCCCCATCGGTCGGAAGCGGAACCCCACGCGATTTGCAGACAAGCCTGCGTCAGCCCGTAAGCGCCCAACGCCAACCCGACCAGAGTGAGATTGTCGCCGCCGGGAATTTCGCGGGCATAGAGGGCAAAGACCGGCAGAATCAGGAACAACCCCAACATCCGCAACCCGAAAATGGCGGCAAGGCTCATGCCGGTACGGCGCTCTGCGGCGCTCAAGCGGTCGGTGGGGTAATGACTCATGGGGAAGTGGGGGAAGGTGTTATCGGTAGACGAAGGCGGCTATATTAACAGCTTTCATGGACAGGTCGGGCAAGCGCCGCACAACCTGATACGCGACAACGGAAAATGACAATGCGCTACGAAGACGGAAGCATCTGGATAACCCATAAGGAGCTGGCTGAACTTTGCGGCGTAGACGAGAGCGCCTTGAATGACCGCCTCAAAAAACTGTTCAATGACGCTGCAATGCCGCCAGAGGCAGCGACCCGAAAATTTCAAACCGGTCAAACCGGGGGCGCGCAACAGCGATCCGGAGAACTTGAATACTACAACCTGCAAATGATGATCGACATGGGCTTCAAGGTAAATCCTGAACGGAAAACGAAGCTCAACGGAATGTACCTCATTGCCGGTTTGTATTTTTTGTTTGGACTTGGGCTTTCTTTCCTCGTGCCGATGTTTAACGAAGTAAACGCTTCCACATTTGGCGATCAATGGCGTCCAGAACAAAATCCGCTCATTGCGCCATTTTTCTGGTCTCCTTACGTATGGACGCTTTTCTTCGGCGCTTGCGCCCTTTTGCTCTGCCTGACCACCCGCCTGTCGCCAGCCGCCCGTGCGCGCGTCAATCTGGGCGCGTGGATTACGCTCTTCATTCTTGCGCTACACGCTATGGACTGGTTGCACGGCTTCATTTTCTGCCATGCATGGGGATGCTCGCACTTTCTGCCCACCTGGCAACTGCTGTGGCGACTCAACTAAGGGTAATCGCATCAATCATCCCTCTCCCCTACAAGGGGCTGAGGATTACCCACAATTCCATATGGATGCCCGTAGGTTGGGAAAGCGTGCAGCGGCGCATTCCGACGGCTGTAGTGGGCGCGATGGCGTCCTCGCCATCGTACGACGGCGAGACGCCGTCGCTCCCAAAGGACGTTTGCCCGACAAAAAACCGTTTTGCTTCACTGAATCGTTAGATGTTGGGTTGCGCCTGTGGCTTACCCAACCTACGAGAAACTACGTTTGCCGTCAAAAGCGAGGAGCGGAGCGACGTGGCAATCCAGATAACGATGGGAGAAAAGCCGCGTCGCTACGCTCCTCGCTTTTGACGCGGTTGCCCAGCATTCGCGGGGGTTTAGGGTTTGTAGGTGCGACCTGAATCTGAAATGTGGGAAACCTCAGCTCCTTGTGAGAGAGGTGTGATTCGAGCGACTGCCCTGACTCGCAACGCCTTCCTCTCTCCGACGCTCCGCATCGGGAATATACTCTCTGTCTTCTGTCCTCTGCCTTCTGCCCCCTGAAACATGGAAACCATAAAAATACGCGGCGCGCGCACGCACAATCTGAAAAACTTGAGCCTCGACCTGCCCCGCGACAAGCTCATTGTCATTACCGGTTTGTCTGGTTCGGGCAAGTCTTCGCTGGCGTTTGACACGCTCTATGCCGAGGGGCAGCGGCGGTATGTGGAGTCGCTCTCCGCTTATGCGCGGCAGTTTTTGCAGTTGATGGAGAAGCCGGATGTCGACCTGATTGAGGGGCTGTCGCCCGCCATTTCCATCGAGCAGAAATCGACCAGCCACAATCCGCGCTCCACCGTCGGCACGGTCACGGAGATTCACGATTATCTGCGTCTGCTCTTTGCCCGCACGGGCACGCCGTATTGCCCGGAACACGGGTTGCCGCTGGCGGCGCAGACCGTCTCGCAAATGGTCGATCACGTCCTTGCCCTGCCGGAAGAAACCCGCTTGATGGTGTTGGCGCCGGTGGTGGCGAATCGCAAGGGCGAGCAGATGGATTTGTTCGCTGAACTGCGCGCGCAGGGTTTTGTGCGGCTGCGGGTTGACGGGCAGATTTACGAGATGGACGCGCTGCCCAAACTCGCCAAGACGACAAAACATAATGTGGACGTGGTGGTCGACCGCCTGAAAGTGCGAGCGGACATGCGTCAGCGTTTGGCGGAATCGTTTGAAACGGCGCTCCGCCACGCCGAAGGGCGCGCCATTGCGCTGGAGATGGATACCGACACCCAGCATGTGTTTTCCGCCCGCTTCGCCTGTCCGGTGTGTTCCTATTCCCTCTCGGAACTGGAGCCGCGCCTGTTTTCTTTCAACAATCCAGTGGGCGCTTGCCCGCAGTGCGACGGGCTGGGCGCGATTCAGGTTTTTGACGCGCGCAAAATCGTGGAACAACCGCATCTGTCGCTGGCGGCAGGCGCCATCAAGGGGTGGGACAGGCGCAATTCGTTTTATTTTCCGCTGATTGTCGCGCTGGCGGAGCATTACGGCTTTGAGGTCGAGACGCCCTTTGAATCCCTGTCGCCGGAAGCGCAGAAGGCGATTCTCTACGGCTCAGGGCGCGAGGCGATTCGTTTTGCGTATCAGGCGCATGGGCGGCATGTCGTCAAGGAGCATCCGTTTGAGGGCATCGTGCGAAATTTCGAGCGCCGTTATCGGGAAACCGATTCTCTCGCCGCGCGCGAGGAACTGGCGCGCTTCATCAGCAACCAAAGCTGTCCGCATTGCGGGGGCAGCCGTCTGAAAAAGGAAGCGCGCAATGTGCGCGTGGGCAGCGATCAGCAGGCGAAAACCCTGCACGAAATCAATCGTCTGCCCTTGCGGGGGGCGGTGGATTTTTTCGAACATCTGGAACTCTCCGGCAACAAGGCGCAGGTGGCGGAAAAAATCCTGAAAGAAATCACCGCCCGCCTGCAATTTCTCATCAACGTGGGACTGGATTATCTGACGCTGGAACGCTCGGCGGAAACCCTCTCCGGCGGCGAATCGCAGCGCATCCGGCTGGCGAGCCAGATTGGTTCGGGGCTGACTGGCGTGATGTACGTGCTGGATGAACCTTCCATCGGCTTGCATCAGCGCGATAACGATCGCCTGCTGCAAACCCTGAAACGGCTGCGCGACATGGGCAACACGGTGATTGTGGTCGAGCACGATGAAGACGCCATTCGCAGCGCCGATTATGTGGTCGACATCGGCGCGGGCGCGGGGGTGCATGGCGGCAACATCATCGCCAGCGGCACGCCCGACGAAATCGCCGCCCATGCGGATTCGCTCACCGGCGCGTATCTTTCCGGTCGGCGGAAAATCGCCGTGCCTTCCAGACGCCGCCTGGCCAACTTTTCCGACCCGACAAAGCAGTTGCGCGTCATCGGGGCTTCCGGCAACAACCTGAAAAACGTCGACCTCTTGCTGCCCATCGGACTGTTAACCTGCGTCACCGGCGTTTCCGGCTCCGGCAAATCAACGCTCATCAACGACACCCTGTACGCCGCCGCCGCGCATGAAATTCACCGCAGCAACGCCGAACCCGCCGCGCACGAGCGCATCGAAGGACTTGAACAGTTTGATAAAGTCATCAGCGTAGACCAGGCCCCCATCGGGCGCACGCCACGCTCCAATCCCGCCACCTACACCGGACTCTTGACGCCCATCCGCGAACTTTTCGCGCAGATGCCGGAAGCCCGCGCCAGAGGCTACGCGCCGGGGCGCTTCTCCTTCAACGTCAAGGGCGGACGCTGCGAAGCCTGTCAGGGCGATGGCGTCATCAAAGTGGAAATGCACTTTCTGCCCGACATCTACGTCCCCTGCGATGTCTGCCACGGCAAACGCTACAACCGCGAAACCCTGGAAATCCAGTACAAGGGCAAAAACATCCACGAAATTCTGGAAATGACGGTGGAGACCGCGCACGAATTTTTCGCCCCTGTGCCCAATGTCGCGCGCAAGCTGAAAACGCTGGTGGATGTGGGGCTTTCCTACATCACCCTGGGGCAAAGCGCCACCACCCTCTCCGGCGGCGAGGCGCAGCGCGTCAAGCTGGCGCTGGAACTTTCCAAACGCGACACCGGATGCACCCTGTATATTCTCGACGAACCCACCACCGGGCTGCACTTCGCCGACATCGACCTGCTGCTCTCCGTGCTGCATCGTCTGGTCGAACACGGCAACACCGTCGTCGTCATCGAGCACAATCTTGATGTCATCAAAACCGCCGACTGGCTGATCGACCTGGGACCGGAAGGCGGCGACGGCGGCGGCAGAATCCTCGTCGCCGGAACGCCGGAGACCGTCGCCAAAACCAGGGGAAGCTACACCGGAAAATTTCTGAAACCGCTGCTGGAACACAAATAATGCCCGAATCCACAACTCTGCCAAAATCCGCGCCCAAACCCGCATCCGACCCTGCCAACGCCTCGCACCTGAAAAGCAAGCCCGGTCTGGGGCGGCTCATCAACGCCCTGAAATACTCCGCCAAGGGCTTCAAAGCGGCATGGCAACACGAAGCCGCCTTCCGGCAAGAACTCGCCCTCGTCATCGTCGCCCTGCCCCTGGGTCTTTATCTCGGCAAAACCGGCATGGAGCGCGCCCTTCTGGTCGGCAGTCTGCTCACCATCCTGCTCACCGAATTACTCAATTCCGCCATAGAAGCCATTGTCGACAAAACCTCCCCCGAATTCCATGACCTCGCCGGTCGCGCCAAAGACCTGGGCAGCGCCGCCGTTTTTGTCAGCTTGACTTTGGCTGCCGCAGTATGGGGATTTGTGCTGCTGGGATGAAGCACATCCGCATGAGCGGAAACGATGGCAGGTTGTATACTTCAGCGTTTGATTGGAGAATTTTCAAATGACCACGACCACCCAAGACCGCCCGCTGCCGCGTAGCTACATGCCGGAAGAAGACAAGATCGGATTGTCCCAAAACGCCATCTATGCCTGCGAATCTGTCGACGCCAAAGCCGCAGGAGATGAAGAAGCATCATGGGCATGGCTTGCGTTGGCGGAACTGCCATCATCTGCAAAATATATCCTCAAGGAAGTTTGCGGCGATGAATTTCTGAAAGCCAAGGGCTTCAAGATATGACAGAAAAACTCCTTCTTTCTCTGTCACAAGGACTTGCCCAAGGCAAACTCATCGCGACAGAGCACAAAGCTACGAGGCTCGCACGACGCAATGATGAGATTCAACAAGACATCCTCTCCAATCTGAAAAAGATTGGAAAATCCGGCAATCTGGAAAGCATCATCGCCGCTGAAAAATCCATCGTCAAATTTGAACTCAACGAATACGCCAACAGCAAAAGCATGGTCTCCAGCCTGCAAACCGCACTAGAAGAACTGGAAGCCATTGAAACCAATATCCGTCTGGTCGCCGAACCTGAACAATACCTGCACGTTGACGCATCCCATGCCCAACGCAAGCTGCGGGACACCCACGACTTGCCACTGGACGGCGCAAGAATCGCCTTCCGCTCACACCATGCCCGCTTGAGCAACTACGACAAATCCAAGTCGGACGACCACGAAAAAGCCATCATCCAGGCGCGACAACAAAACATCCGCATCGCTGAAAAAATCTACATCGAACGGCAGGAAAAGGCGCTTGATCGGGAAGCCGGAGAGTGAGCGTAAACCAGACATCATACAGGGTGAAATGCGCTTCACCAGTCCACCATTGGACGGACATGTGCATACATACGCTAATTCTCCGGTTCTTGGCGATAGCGCGGAAATATCGGCTGATGATGGAAGGCGCTTCGCTTTTGCCGTCGCTTCGCTTCGTCGAAACCCGCTGCCGCCCTATGATGTCCGCGCTACGCTCAATACCATTAAGTTAAGCCCCCTTGTATGCCGGATGATACCCTGCAATGCGAACGCCCTTCTTCCTTGGCGCAGTTCGTCCCGGTCGGGTTCGCTCGATGGCGGAAGGCGCTCGCAGACGTTCGATGAGGCGGTGCAGTATCTCACTCAGGTTCAGGTCGAGTAACAGACGGGGCAGGTAATGGCGCAGACTCTTCATGACCAGGGTTCGATTAAGCCGACGCCGCCATCCCTTTTTATCGGCTTCTGGCGCATGGATACACGCTTCTTCGGGACGTACTGCCAAAGCCAGCGCCGCAGCGCAGTTGGCTCGCGTCAAGGTGGCATAAAAGTCCTGCTCCACCGCATACGGCAGGATGCCGCTCCAGTTCTCAACCTGCAAACGCGCCTTGATGCGCTTGAATG
>BNUD01000007.1 GCA_025997095.1 Betaproteobacteria bacterium
GTGCGCTTCACTTGCAAACAGGTCCGTCTTGAGGGCGCTACGTGAGAGCATCTGCTTCACCTACTTTAAAATTCAGAACAACGTAATTTTAACAAATCCAGAGGAAGAGAGGTTTTTCGAGGTGCCCATTGGCGATTCATCGCGCACAACCTGCCAGATACCGGGCGGATAACCAGATTGACGGATCAGTGTCGGGTTCAGCTTCGCTTACTCAACCTACGAGAAACTACGCTTGCCGTCAAAAGCGAGGGTTTGGGGTTTGTCATCAGTCTGGGCGCGCTCTTCGATCCCGCCCTACCAAATGTCATCGTACTCGTGCGCCAGACGGTATATCTGATTGCCGAATTAATAATGGCAACCCCTGCATTGGCGGCGTTGCGTTGGTTAATGCGCCGCTTCCCAGTCCTTCCCCTGCCCCACTTCCACCAACAACGGCACTTTCAACTCTCCGACGCCGCTCATCAGGCGGGGCAGGTCGGCGCGGATTCTGGCGATTTCCGTGTCCGGGACTTCCAGTACCAGTTCGTCGTGCACCTGCAACACCAGGCGGCTTTGCAGTTTTTCGGCTTCCAGATAATTTTGCACGGCAATCATGGCGAGTTTGATGAGGTCGGCAGCGGTGCCTTGCATGGGGGCGTTGATGGCAGCGCGTTCGGCGGCCTGACGGCGGGCGGCCTTGTCGCTTCTGATTTCCGGTAGCGTCAGACGGCGACCGAAGAGGGTGCTGACAAATCCGTTGGCGTGCGCTTCTGCCCGCGTGCGCTCCATGTAGCGGGCGACGCCGGGATAGCGGGTGAAATAGCGTTCGATGTAATGCTGCGCCGCGCTACGCTCCAGGCCCAGATTGCGGGCGAGACCGAAAGCGCTCATGCCGTAAATCAACCCGAAATTGATGGTCTTGGCGACGCGGCGCTGGTCGTTGCTGACTTCCAGCGGGGTGATGCCGAAAATTTCCGCCGCCGTGGCGCGGTGCACGTCCTCGCCGCCCGCGAAGGCTTCCAGCAGGCGGGCATCTTCGGAGAGGTGCGCCATGATGCGTAATTCCACCTGCGAATAGTCGGCGGAAACAATCTGGCTGCCCGGCGGGGCAATGAAGGCGGCGCGGATGCGGCGACCTTCTTCCGTACGTACGGGAATGTTTTGCAGATTGGGGTCGGAAGACGCCAGCCGCCCGGTAATCGCGGTCGCCTGGGAGAAATGCGTATGCACCCGCCCCGTGGCGGCGTTCACCATGCGCGGCAGTTTGTCGGTGTAGGTGTTTTTCAGTTTTGCGAGACCGCGATGTTCGAGCAGCAGCTTGGGCAGCGGATAATCGAGCGCCAGTTCGGAGAGCACATTTTCGTCGGTGGACGGCGTGCCGCCGGGCGTTTTTTTCCTGACCGGCAAGCCCTGTTTTACAAACAAAATTTCCGCCAGTTGCTTGGGCGAACCCAGATTAAAAGGCTGTCCGGCAAGGGCGTAGGCCTCCTGCTCCAACGCCATGATTTGCTGCCCCAGCGTGTGACTTTGCGCGCGCAACAGACCTACGTCGATCAACACGCCGATACGCTCCATTTTGAACAATACCTCGCGGGCGGGCAGTTCGATGTCGGCGTAAATACGCATGAATCCAGCATCGGCTTCCACTTGCGGCAACAGATGTTGATGCAGACGCAAGGTGATGTCGGCATCTTCGGCGGCGTATTCGGCAGCCTTGTCCACCGCGACCTGCTCGAAGCCGATTTGCTTTGCGCCCTTGCCGCAGAGGTCGGTGTAGGGAATGGTCAGCAACCCCAAATGGCGACGCGCCAGTTGATCCATGTCGTGCCCGCGCTCGGATTCCAGCACATAGGATTGCAAGAGGGTGTCGTGCGCGATTCCGGCAAGATGGATGTCGTGATTGGCGAATACATGCTGGTCGTATTTGATGTTCTGCCCGACTTTCAGATGCTGCTCCGATTCCAGCCAGGGTTGCAAGCGGGCAAGCGTTGCCTCAATGGGCAGTTGCTCTCCGGCTTCCACGCCTTGATGGGCAAGCGGAATGTAGCAGGCTTCGCCCGCAGCGACGGCGAGCGAAATGCCGACGATGCGCGCCGTGAGCGGGTCAAGGCTGGTGGTTTCCGTATCCACGGCGGTGAGTGGCGCGGCAGTGACGCGGGCAATCCAGCGTGCGAGCGCGGCGGCGTCCGTCACTTTTTCGTAAGCGGTGCGGTGGCGACCATCGGTGATGAGTTCGGGTTCGGATTCGGTGGCAGTGTGGGCAGGTGCGACGGCAAAGTTGCGATAGGCGTTGGGGGGTTTTGCGCTGGATGCTTCCTCTTCTTCTCCCGCTTCACCCGTCGCCTGCCGCAACCAACCCACAAATTCGTAGCGGGCATACAACGTCTGCAATGCTTCAACATCCGGCGCTTGCGGCGTGAGTGTTTTTGGCGCGGGCAGGTCGGCGACCTCGCAGTGAATGGTCACCAGTTTTTTACCCAGCGGTAAAAAGTCGAGATGGTCGCGCAGGTTTTGCCCCACCACGCCCTTGATGTCATTGGCGTGGGCGACGATGGCATCCAGAGAACCGTATTCCGTCAGCCATTTCACCGCCGTTTTTGCGCCGCACTTGGCGACGCCGGGCACGTTATCCACGGTATCGCCCACCAGCGTCAGATAATCGACCATGCGCGCAGGCTCCACGCCGAATTTGGCAGTGACACCTTCGACATCCAGCAGTTCGTTACTCATGGTATTCACCAGCCGCACATGCGCGTTCACCAGTTGCGCCATATCCTTGTCGCCCGTGGAAATCAGCGTTTCCATACCCGCCGCCGTCGCCTGCCGTGCGAGGGTGCCAATCACGTCATCGGCTTCCACGCCTTCCACCATCAAAAGCGGCCAGCCCTGCGCGCGGATGGCTTCATGGATGGGGGCGATCTGGCGCGCCAGGTCTTCCGGCATGGGCGGACGCTGCGCCTTGTATTCGGGATACCAGTCGGAACGGAAGGTTTTACCCTTGGCATCGAAGACCACCGCTTTGTAAGTCGCCTTGAAGTCGTCATTTAAGCGGCGTAGCATGGCAAGCACGCCTTTCATCGCGCCCGTCGGAAAACCGTCGCGGGTACGCAAATCGGGCAGCGCGTGAAACGCCCGATAAAGGTAGGAAGAACCATCCACCAACAGCAATTGAGCCATAGAGCACCTGAAAACACATGAGCGAAAAAGAAAAACTGCCGCAACTGGAAGACCCGCATCTCCATGCCAACTCGGCGCGGGAAGCGTGGCGGGTTTTCGGCATTATGTCAGAGTTCGTCGAAGCCACTGACCGTCTGCAAACGATTCTTCCCGCCGTCTCCATTTTCGGCAGCGCCCGCACCGACCCGGAGCACCGCTATTACAAGCTCGCCGAAGCCATCGCCCGCAAACTCTCCGATGCGGGATTCTCCGTCATCTCCGGCGGCGGCCCCGGCATCATGGAAGCGGTCAACAAAGGCGCCTACTACGGACGCGCCCCTTCCGTCGGGCTGAACATCCAGTTGCCGCACGAACAGGCGGCAAACGGCTATCAGGACATCGCGCTCTCCTTTCGCCACTTTTTCGCCCGCAAATACATGTTCGTGCGCTTCGCCAGCGCCTACGTGGTCATGCCCGGCGGCTTCGGCACGCTGGACGAACTTCTGGAAGCGATGACCCTGATGCAGACGGCGAAAAGCGCGCGCATTCCCATCATTCTGGTCTCGACCCCGTTCTGGTCAGGTCTGGTGGACTGGTTCCGCGACCGTCTGGTGAGCGAGGGCATGATTAACCCGCAAGACATGGATTTGATTCAGATGCAGGACGAGCCGGAACAGGTCGTCGAAACCATCTTCCAGCATTACGAATCGGCAGCGATCCCCGCCGCCGCTGGCGAAATGATGCTGAACCTGTAAAATAGGCGCATATCCCACCTCCATTCCCGAAGAAAATATCATGCGTACCCCCCTTCTACTCGCCGCCACTTTAGCCCTGACGATAACGCCCGCGCTGGCGCAAACCCCCGCCGACATCCCGCCGCCGCCGAACAACCTGCAAACCTTCAACGAAGATTTGGAAGAACCGCAAGTCACCATCCGCAAGGAAGAAAACAGTACGGTCGAAGAATTCAGGCTTGGCGGCAAACTCTATATGGTCAAAGTCACGCCGGAAATTGGCGCACCCTACTATCTGGTCGACAACGACGGCGACGGTCATTTTGAAACCCACAGCCCCGCCGATTCCGGCGTCAAAGTGCCCATGTGGGTGATCGGGACGTTTTGAGCGGTTATGGGGGGGTCATCGGTCGTAGGAGCAATACCATTAAATCCGGCAAACGAATATACCGTCTGGCGCACGACGATGGCATTGGGTCGGGCGGGATCGAAGAGCGAGGACATCCGGTAAGGTAAAATGTCCGCTTCCCTGCCAGCATCCCACGAAAGCCGCCATGTCCCGATCCGATTTCATTCTCGCCCCCAGCATCCTGTCGGCTGACTTTGCCCGTTTGGGTGAAGAAGTCAGCCACGTCATCGCCGCTGGTGCGGATTGGGTGCATTTTGATGTGATGGATAACCATTACGTGCCCAATCTGACCATCGGTCCCTTAGTCTGCGCCGCCATTCGCCCCTGCACCCATGCGCCCATTGATGTGCATCTGATGGTCGAGCCGGTCGATTGCATCGTGCCGGATTTCGCAAAAGCGGGCGCGAACATCATCACCTTTCACCCGGAAGCCTCGGCGCATGTCAACCGCACCCTCGCCCTGATTCGGGAAAACGGCTGTCAGGCGGGTCTGGTGTTCAATCCCGCCACGCCGCTGGCTTACATGGATTACGTCATGGACAAGCTCGATGTGGTGTTGCTGATGAGCGTAAACCCCGGTTTTGGCGGTCAATCCTTCATTCCCGCGACACTTCGGAAACTGGCGGAAGCAAGGGCGAAGCTGGATGTTTACGAACGCGAAACGGGTCGCCGCATCCGGCTTGAAGTCGACGGCGGCATAAAACCCGACAACATCGCCCAAATCGCCCGCGCGGGGGCGGATACTTTTGTCGCCGGTTCCGCCATCTTTGGCGCGGGGCTGGCGGATGACCCGAATCGTTATGATTCAGTCATTGCCGCGCTAAGAGCGCAGCTATCAGGTCATGGCAAACGCTAACGTTCCATCACACTTCCCTTCGGCTTCGCTGCCATCTAATACCTGAAATGCCTGTAAGCTCTGTCACTTTCGACCTCGACGGCACCCTGCTTGACACGGCGCGGGATATTTTTGTCGCCTGTCAGCGCGTGCTCGCCGAGATGCGCCAGCCCGCCCGCAGCGAAGCCGACATTCGCCGTTTTGTCGGGCGCGGCATGGATGAACTCATCACCCGTTGCCTCTTCTGGGATACGCCGCCCACACACGCCGATGTCGAAGAAGGGATGCGCCTGTTCCGGCGGTTTTACGTCGAAGAAAACGGTCGCGCCACGCAGGCTTATCCCGGCGTGGTTGCAGGTCTGCGCGCCTTTCACGCTTCCGGCTTGCCGCTGGCGGTTGTGACCAACAAGAGCGCCGCCTTCACCCGACCGCTGCTCGAACAAACCGGATTGGCGGGTTATTTTCGGCAGGTCGTCTGCGGCGACAGCACGCCTTTCAAAAAGCCGCATCCCGAACCCATCCTGCACGCCTGCCGTCTGCTCGGCGTCGCCCCCGCCGACAATCTGCACATCGGTGATTCCGTAAACGACGCGCTGGCGGCGCGCGCGGCGGGCAGTCTCGCGTGGCTCGTGCCTTACGGCTACACCGAAGGCAAACCGTTGAGCGCGGATGATTGCGATGCGCTAATATGTGACTTTCCGACGGCATGGCAAAAGCTGGAAACCCTGCGCCGAATCTGACACCCGACACCTGAAAAATGACCGAACAAAAATTCAACGCCCTTGCCGCGCAAGGCTACAACCGCATTCCGGTAACGCTGGAAACCTTTGCCGACCTCGACACGCCGCTGTCCATTTACCTGAAACTGGCGGGCGCGCCTTACACCTACCTGCTCGAATCCGTGCAGGGCGGCGAGCGTTTCGGGCGTTATTCCATCATCGGTCTGTCGGCGCTCACCCGCATCGCCGTGTATGGGCAAAAGGTGCTGGTGCTCACCGGCTCGCGCATTGCCGAACAAGCGGATAACGTAAATCCGCTGGATTTCATCGCCACTTACATGCAGCGTTTCAGAGCGCCGCCGCCCGCCGACCTGCCCCGTTTTACCGGCGGTCTGGTCGGCTGCTTCGGCTATGACACGGTGCGCTACGTCGAACCGCGCCTGAATAAAAACGCTATGCCCGCCAGTGACGATGGCATACCCGACATCCTGCTCCTGCTCTCGGAAGAACTCGCCGTTGTCGATAATCTGTCGGGCAAACTCACCCTCATCGTCTACGCCGAACCCGGCGTCCCCGGCGCGTACCGCAAGGCACAGGCGCGTCTGCGTGAATTGCTCACCCGGTTGCGCCAATCGGTCGCCCTGCCAACGGAAACCCCCGCCGAACCCGCCCCCGCCGTGTCCACCTTCAGCGCCGAAGATTTCCAGAGCGCCGTGCAAAAGGCGAAGGACTACATCACCGAAGGCGACATCATGCAGGTGGTGCTGTCTCAGCGCATGGAAAAACCCTTCGCCGCCAGCCCGATGGCGCTCTACCGCGCTCTACGCAGCCTGAATCCCTCGCCCTACATGTTCTACTTCGACTTCGGAGATTTTCACGTCGTCGGCGCGTCGCCGGAAATTCTCGTGCGTCTGGAACGCCAGGGCGACGAACAAAAAGTCATCCTGCGCCCCATCGCCGGTACCCGCAAACGCGGCGTGACCGAAGACGAAGACGCGGCGCTGGCGGAAGAACTCATCCACGACGAAAAAGAACGCGCCGAACACACCCAACTCCTCGACCTGGGGCGCAACGACTGCGGCAGGGTCGCAAAAATCGGCAGCGTGCGGGTAACGGAACAGATGGTCATCGAGCGTTACTCGCACGTCATGCATCTCGTGTCGCATGTCGAAGGTATCCTGCGCCCCGAACTTTCCGCGCTGGACGTATTGAAAGCCTCCTTCCCCGCCGGTACGGTTTCCGGCGCGCCCAAGGTGCGGGCGATGGAAATCATCGACGAACTCGAACCCGTCAAACGCGGCATCTACGCTGGCGCGATCGGCTATCTGGATTTTCACGGCAACATGGATTTGGCCATCACCATCCGCACCGGCATCATCCGCGACAAAATCCTCTCCGTTCAGGCAGGCGCGGGCATCGTCGCCGACTCCGACCCAAAAGCCGAATGGGAAGAATCCCGCAACAAGGCAAAAGCCATTTTGCGCGCGGCGGAACTGGCGGAAGCGGGGCTGGATACAAAACAGGAATGATGCCCCAGGTTTTCCGAACCGCCTTTTATGCTGTATGATTACGATTTGCATTAGAAGCGAGACGCGAAGACGAGCCGAAGACAGTGCTATTGCACGGCAAGGCGAAGTCGACAAAGTATCGGTTTTAATGCGAACCGGAATGATAAGGAGAAACCCATGCAACACCGCATTCGTATTGCCCTTTTTGCTGTTCCCCTGCTTGCCTTTTTATCCGGCGGCATCGTTTTTGCCCAAACCGGAGCGGACGCGCGCGCGCGCAACTTGCCACTGGTCGAGGTCTATAAAAATCCTTATTGCGGCTGTTGCGGCGGGTGGGTTGCGCACATGGAAAAAGCGGGGTTTACCGTCAAAGTGCATGAAGTTGAGGATTTAGCCCCCCTGCGTAAACGTTTGGGCATCCCCGATGAGCACGCCTCCTGCCACAGCGCGAAAGTCGGCGCTTATGCGCTGGAAGGGCACGTCCCCGCCGATGATGTCAAGCGGCTGCTCACGGAAAAACCCCAGGCCATCGGGCTTGTCGTCCCCGGTATGCCCGCAGGCTCTCCCGGCATGGAAATCCCGTCGGGAGCGGCGGAACCCTACGCAAGTCTGCTCCTGAAACGCGACGCGCCAACAGAGGTTTATGTTCGGCACGAAAATCAGGAATCCGCAGACAAGCGCCAGAAATCAAAAGCCAAATAAACACGCACTGTGCAAAAACAGGAGACAGAAAATGACCGGACAAGACCAATCCAAATCACGCCGCTACGCCCTTGTTTTCAGGCTGATCGGGTGCATCATTCTGGTCATTGCCGTAGCGCTGGCGTATCAGGCGGGGCAGCAAAATCAACGCGCCAACACGCCGCCCGCCGCCTTGCAGGAAAAAACCTCAGGACTCGTGCCCGTCGATATTCTGCTCAGACTCGCCAAGGACAAGGAATGGAAAGTGGACTGTTCCAGCAGTTCCGAAGCAGGGGAAATCAGCGGCAAGCTCGCCAATAACGAGATTGAAGTGCGGTGTACGGCGCGAAAACTTTGACGCGCATCCTGGCGATGATAGCAGGCAGATGAAGAAATGTGAGTTCCTCTTGCCAGACCGAACACTTTACCCGCCCAGAATCCCAATCGCCTCTCGCGCTGCCAGCGCGGTTGCCAGCGCCTTGTCCAGATGCTCGCCGACGACCGTAAAATGTCCCATTTTGCGCCCCGGTTTGGCGGTTGATTTGCCGTAGAGGTGCAGTTTCAAATTGGGTATGGCGGCGAGGGTTGACCAGTCGGGTTCGCGGTATTGTTCGCTGGCAAACCACAGGTCTCCAAGCAGATTGACCATCACCGAAACAGAATGGGCGCGGGATTCGCCCAGGGGTAAGCCGCAGAGGGCGCGGACTTGTTGTTCATATTGGCTGCTCACGCAGGCGTCGAGGGTGTAATGCCCGCTGTTGTGCGGACGGGGCGCCATTTCGTTGACGTAGAGGCGGCCACGGCTCACAAAAAATTCCACTGCCAGCACACCGATGTAAGCCAGTTTTTCCGCGATGCGCCTGGCGATGTCTTCGGCGTCGCAGACCAAACAGGCGTCGCTGCGGGCGGGGACGATGGAGACATCAAGAATACCGTTGCCATGCTGGTTTTCGGCAGGGGGGAAGGCGGCGACGCGCCCCTCTGCGTCCCGCGCCAGCACGATGGAAATTTCGTAATCCAGTGTGAGTTTTTGTTCCAGCACACAGGCTTCGCCCTTGAATTTCTGGAAGGCGGCAAGCGCGGCGGCACGGTCTTCAACGACGACCTGACCTTTGCCGTCGTAGCCGAAACGGGCGACTTTCAAGATGCCGGGAAATAGCCCGGCGTTGGCGTTTTCAATATCGGCGGCGCTTTCTATGCTGGCGAAGGCGCCATGTGGAAAACCGTTGTCGCGCAGAAAACTTTTTTCGTTGATGCGCTGCTGGCAAATGGAAACGGCGGCGGCTGCCGGACGCACGGGGATGCGCTCCGCCAGTCGGGACAGGGTGGCGGCGGGGACGTTTTCAAATTCGGTGGTGACAGCGGCGCAGCCCGCCGCCAGTTCATCCAGCGCGGCGGCATCCTCATAGGCGGCGCAGAGATGGCGATCCGCAATGCGTCCGGCGGGGCTGTGTTGGTCGGGATCGAGCACCCAGACCTTGTAGCCCAGTTCGTGCGCGGCGGCGACAAAGAAGCGACCGAGCTGACCGCCGCCCAACATGCCGAGGGTGGCGGGTGGCAAAATCGGCGAAAGCATCGGGGAGCCGCTCATGTTCAAACTTCCGGCAATGTCATGGCGAGGACTTTTTCACGCTGCGCGTTACGGAAATCCTGCAAGCGGGCGTACAGCGTTTCGTCTTCGTTTGCCAGCAGCGCGATGGCGAATAATGCCGCGTTCGCCGCGCCCGCTTCGCCAATGGCAAAGGTGGCGACGGGAATGCCTTTGGGCATTTGCACGATGGAATGCAGCGAATCAACACCGGAGAGCGCGCGCGATTGCACGGGGACGCCCAACACCGGCACGATGGTTTTGGCTGCCAGCATACCGGGCAGATGCGCCGCGCCGCCCGCTCCGGCAATGATGGCTTTCAAGCCGCGCGCTTTGGCGGTTTCGGCGTATAGAAATAACAGGTCGGGCGTGCGGTGGGCGGAAACGACTTTCGCCTCAAAGGGAACGCCGAAATCTTTCAATATCGCGGCGGCGGCTTGCAGCGTCGGCCAGTCGGAATCGGAACCCATGACGACGCCGATGAGAGGCGCGTTTTGCGTCATTTTTTGCCTTCCTCAGAAACCGCCATGTGGCGGGGATTTGCTGCAACATCCTCAAAAAACTGCTTCGTCTGCCGCAAACTTTTCCCTGTTACCTTTCGATAACAGCGCATTGCCATGAGCCGCTCGCCACGCTCAAGCAGTCGTTGCACATCCTGCATGTTTTCACTTCCAGCCTTTGGGTAAATACCTTTTTGCTGAAGATAGCCCACATGCATCCTGGTCAACAAATGGACAATCAGCGTTAAGCCCACCGCAAAAGCCAATATATAAATGTAGGTCATCATGCGCCTTTCCCGGCTTTCCGTTCTGCGGCTTCGATGGTGTTGGCGAGCAGCATGGTAATGGTCATCGGTCCAACGCCGCCGGGCACCGGCGTAATCCAGGCTGCGACTTCTTTCACCGTTTCATAATCGACATCGCCGCACAGTTTGCCATCCGGCAAGCGGTTGATGCCCACGTCGATGACCACCGCGTCGGGTTTCACCATGTCGGCGGTGACGAAGCGCGGTTTGCCGACGGCGGCAACGATAATGTCGGCATTCAGGGTATGCGCCCGCAAATCCCGCGTGCGCGAGTTGCAGACCGTGACCGTCGCGCCCGCGTTGATGAGCAACAACGCCATCGGTTTGCCGACGATGTTGGAGCGACCAATCACCACGGCTTCCTTGCCTGCGAGATTGATGCCGCCCTTTGCAAACATTTTCATCACGCCGTAGGGCGTGCAGGGGATGAAGCGCGGATTGCCCTGCGCCAGCGCGCCGACGTTTTCGGCGTGAAAACCATCCACGTCTTTTTCCGGGAGAATGGCTTCCAGCACCGCCGCTTCATCGAAATGCGCGGGCAGCGGCAGTTGCACGAGAATGCCGTGCACTTTGGCATCAGCGTTCAGTTCGGCAATTTTGCCCAACACCACGGCGGGTTCGACATCCGCCGGATAAACGAGCTTTTCGGAATACATGCCCACGGCTTCGCACGCGGCGACCTTGTTTTTGACATAGACCTGCGAAGCCGGGTCTTCACCGACCAGAATCACCACCAGACCGGGCTGATGCCCCTTCGCCGTCAGCGCCGCCGCGCGCTCCTTGAATCCGGCGCGCAACTCCTGCGCCAACGCCTTGCCATCGAGAATTTGTGCCGTCATCGTCGCCCTCTGCCATCGGGAGTCATCCTCCCGCTTTCCCTTGAAAAGACCGGATTTTAGCAGATTCGACTGGCTGCAATCGCCATTACAAGTTCAGGCAGGGCGGAATCGAAGCGCGCGCCGCAGATCGCTGACAAAGTTGTTTCGCAGGGGCGAGATTTTGAATCCGCCAAGTTCGCCGTTGCTGGGAGCGTCGGCGCTCCCAGGTGGGCGGGTTACGGGGTTTGTCATCAATCTCAATCCCGCCCTACCTGAACCTGTCCCGCAATCTCCATAAACACCCTTCCCGCTATTCCCACCATGCCCCGGAGAAGGTACGCTCTCTCCTTTCCGATTTCTCCGGTTTTTCCCCATGCCGAACACCGCCATCCTCCAGAAAGCCGCCGCCTTGTTGCAGGCGGGCGAACTGGTCGCTTTTCCTACCGAAACGGTTTACGGGCTGGGGGCGGACGCCGCCAATCCGCTGGCGGTGCAGAAAATTTTTGCCGCCAAGGGTCGCCCCAGTGACCATCCCTTAATCGTGCATCTTTCTGATATGGAAAGTTTGGCGCACTGGGCGACGGAGATTCCTCCCGTCGCCTATCAACTGGCAGAAGCCTTCTGGCCGGGGCCGCTCACGCTGATTCTGAAAAAACAGGCGTGGGTGCCCACGGCGGTCACGGGCGGGCAGGATACGGTTGGGCTGCGAACGCCCGCGCACCCGCTGGCGTTGCAACTCATCCGCGCTTTCGCCGAGTTGCCGGGCAGTCGCGGCGGTGTCGCCGCGCCGTCTGCCAATCGCTTCGGGCGCATCAGCCCGACCACGGCGGCGCATGTGCAAGAAGAACTGGGCGGACGCATCGCGCAAATTCTCGATGGCGGCGCCTGTCAGGTCGGCATCGAATCCACCATCCTCGACCTCTCCCGCCTCCATACGCACGGCGCGGAAATCCTGCGCCCCGGCGGACTCGACCCGATGCGCCTCGCGGAAGTGTTGGGTGAAATGCCGAAGCTGCGCGAAGTAAAAGCGCAGGACAACGCGCCGCGTGTTTCCGGTTCCCTGCTCTCCCATTACGCGCCGACGACGCCTCTGCAATTGGTAGACAGCGCGACGCTCGCCGGATTTTTGCCGCCGCAACCCGGTGCGCGTTATGGCGTGCTCGCCTATTCCCCGCTGGCGGTTCACGCGACATCCGTCATCACCATGCCCGCCGAACCCGTCGCTTACGCCCATAAGCTGTACGCCGCCCTGCGCGAACTGGACGCGCAAAATCTCGACCTGATTATTGCCGAAGCGCCGCCCGCCACCTTGCTCTGGAACGCCGTCTGCGACCGCCTGCGGCGGGCGGCGGCGGCGAAGTAAAAGCGATGTTCATAAGCCTGCTGCCGCATCCCGACTTTCCCGCCCCCGCGATCACGCGTGTGGAAGTCACCCTCGAACGCAATGATGCAAATTTGCATCTGACGTACCGCATCCACGGCGACCTCTCCACGCTTGCCCTGCCTTCGCTGCAAACCCCCATTGACCCGGAGCGTCTTTGGGCGCACACCTGCTGCGAAATTTTTTTGGCGCAGCCGGAATCCACCGCTTATCGGGAATACAATTTTTCCCCTTCCGGTCAGTGGGCGGCCTACGATTTTTCGGCGTATCGCCAGAAAAGCGCGTGGGAAAATCCGCCCGCGCCGCGCATGGAATGGCGGCGCGAAAACGACGAACTGCGGTTGCGGGTCACGCTTCCCGTCGCCGCCCAATCCTTGCAACTGGCGCTGTCCGTCGTACTCGAACTTACCGACGGGCGCCTCGCTTACTACGCCCTGCGCCATCCAGCGGGCGCGCCAGACTTTCACCATCGCTCCGCTTTCACGCTCAATCTGACGCCAACACACATCCCGACATGACCACACTTTTCGGACTCGACCGTTTTCTTGCTGACCCAAAACTGCGCCGCCCGCTGGCGGGGCGACGTGTTGCCCTGCTCGCGCATCCCGCTTCGGTCACGCAAAATCTCACGCACGCATTGGACGCCCTCGCGGGATTGCCCGACCTCAAACTCACCGCCGCCTTCGGTCCGCAGCACGGGCTGCGCGGCGACAAGCAGGACAACATGGTCGAATCGCCGGATTTCATCGACCCCCGAACAGGCATTCCCGTGTTCAGTCTGTACGGCGAAACGCGCCGCCCGACGCCCGCCATGCTGGATACCTTCGACGCGCTGCTGGTCGACCTGCAAGATTTGGGCTGCCGGATTTACACCTTCATCACCACCCTGCGCTACATCCTCGAAGCGGCGGCGCAACACGGCAAAAGCGTCTGGATACTCGACCGCCCCAATCCCGTCGGTCGCCCCGTCGAAGGCTTGCGCCTCAAAAGCGGCTGGGAAAGTTTCGTTGGCGCGGGCAGCTTGCCCATGCGGCATGGACTCACGCTGGGCGAACTCGCCCGCTGGTTCATCGCCACGCTGAAACTGGATGTGGATTGCGAAGTCATCCCCATGCAGGACTGGCAGCCCGACGCCGCACCCGGTTACGGCTGGCCATTGACGGAACGCGCCTGGATCAACCCCAGCCCCAACGCGCCCAATCTTTCGATGGCACGCGCCTACGCGGGCACGGTGATGCTGGAAGGCACGACCCTTTCGGAAGGGCGTGGCACCACCCGCCCACTGGAACTCTTTGGCGCGCCCGACATTGACGCCCGCGCCATCATGGAAGCGATGCAAGCCCTCGCCCCGGCATGGCTGCAAGGCTGCATCCTGCGCGAATGCTGGTTTGAGCCGACCTTCCACAAACACGCCGGAAAACTCTGCCACGGCATTCAGTTTCACGTGGAACCATCGTTTCACGTGAAACAGGGTTATGACCATCACGCCTTCCGCCCCTGGCGTCTGCAAGCCCTCGCCTTCAAAGCCTTGCGCCGCCTCTACCCCGACTATCCGCTGTGGCGGGATTTTGCCTACGAATACGAATTCAACCGCCTGCCCATTGACCTGATTAACGGTAGTCCACTGCTGCGCGAATGGGTCGATGACCCAACGACGACACCGGACGCTCTGGACGCGCTGGCACATCAGGATGAAACGGCGTGGGCAGAAGAACGGCAGGCATTTTTGTTGTATCCCTGATCCAAAGGTGGCGCGTAGCGACAGAAACCCGCTCCCTACCAATGCGACGTAAGCCCCCATTACCAAAAGCAGAAGCAGGTTGTATATACTTCACCCATTAACTGGAGGCTTCCAAAATGACGACAACCGCCGCTACCCGCCCCTTGCCTCGTAGCTACATGCCCGACGAAGAAAAAATCGGCATGACCCAAAACGCCATTTATCTCTGTGAATCTGTTGAAGCGGATGAAGCCGGAGATGAAGAAACGGCATGGGCATGGCTCGCCCTGGCAAAAATGCCCGAATCCGCTGAATACATCCTGAAAGTTGGGTGTGGTGAAGCATTCCTGAAAGAAAAAGGCTTCACTGTATGACCGAAAAGTTTGTCCCCGCTTTATCCAAAAGTCTGTCACGTGATAAAAGCTTAACAGCGGAACAAGAATCTACAAGACTGGCGCAAGAAAAAAACAGGAATCGCCATAGCATGTTATCCATCCTGAAGGATGTTGGAAAATCCGGCCATCTGGAAACCATCATTGCCGCTGAAAAACTCATCGTCCTGTTTGAACTCAAGGAATACGCCAATAGTAAAAACATGGCATCCAGTCTATCTGCCGCACAAAAAGACCTGGAATCCATTGAAACGAATATCGGTTTGGTGGACACCCCGAAGCTGTACCAGAAAATCAACCTGTCCCACGTACAACCCAAGGTTCGGGATGCAAACGATTTACCGCTGGATAGCGCGAGAATCGCCTTCCGCTCACACAAAGCACGCCTTGTAAACTACGACAAGACAAAATCCGACAATCACGAAAAAGCCATCATTCAGGCAAGACGGCAGAACATGCAAATCGCCGAAAAACGTTACATTGAACGCCAACTGAAGGCGTTAGGACGTAAACACGACTAATCTGTTTTTTTGAGGCGCGCACCATGAAAATTTTTCTCCCTCTCTTGTCCATGCTGCTGCTTTGCCTGAACACCCCGCTCTTCGCGGCGGAATTGAAAGCGGGTGATCATGTGTTGTTCATTCCCGGTATCGCTTACGATGCAGACGGGGAACAACGGGCAGAAGTCAGCGCGTTCGTCTACGAAAAAGAACAAATGCCCGGCATATCCAGACTGTTCGCCGCCTATCTGGGCGTTGATCTGGACGAACTGCCGCCGGAGCAAAAGGAACGCTACGATTGGCGCACCGGACTTTTTCGGGCGGATTTCAAAAGCGGACGGGAATTCTCCGTTGAATTTTCAGACGGCAGTCTCCACGCCATGCCCGAAACAGAAGACGGCAAAAGCACGGCGATTTTCAAACTCGCCCCTCAAGGCAAGCCGCAAACAAAAATCCCGTTCGCCGTGCACACGCCCCCATACCCCGAAAGCGACAGCAAAAGTTTTGTCATTTACGCCGCGCCTGAAGGCGTTTCCATCATTCTCGACATCGACGACACCATCAAGGTTTCCAATGTGCGGGATAAAAAGGCGTTGCTTCTGAATACCTTTTTCAATGATTACACCCCGACAGCGGGGATCAAGGCATTATTCGCCGCGTTCACGCAACTGGAAAACCCCGCTTTTCATTATGTTTCGGCAAGCCCCGCGCATTTTTATCCCGCGCTCGCCGAATTCTTTGCCCGCGAGCAATTCCCGGAAGGCAGTTTTCATCTGCGCGACGCAACCGATTTGCGTGACCTCGCCCCCAGCAGAAAGAAGGTCATCGCCCATAAAACCCTGGCCATCGAAAAACTCTTCGCCGCTTATCCGGGGCGAAAATTCATTCTGGTTGGCGACTCCGGCGAAAGCGACCCGGAAATTTACGCCACCATCAAAAGAAAATTCCCCGACCGCGTGTTGGAGATTTACATCCGCAACGTCACCGACGAAGACGCGGATTCCCCCCGATTTCAGAAAACCTACAAGGGCATCCTTGAGGGTCTGCGGATTTTCTGAACGCCTGATTCCGGTTCGCATTAAAAGCGAACCTTTGTCGGCTTCGCACTGTCTTCGGGCAGTCTTCGCGTCTCGCTTCTAATGAAAATCCGGCAATCAAATACACCGCGCCCCCTCGTCCCGTGCGATGGATTTTGGTAGGGCGGGATCGAAGAGCGCGCCGCAGACTGCTGACAAACCCGCCGTCTGTAGGTTAGGTAAGCCGTAGGCGCAATCCGACATTGGCGATTCATCGCGCGTAACCTGCCAGATACCGGGCGGATGACCAGATTGACGGATCAGTGTCGGGTTACGCTACGCTTACCCAACCTACGAGAACGTCATTGCGAGGAGCGTAGCGACGCGGCAATCTCTCTGGTCGCCAAGATTGCCGGATTAATATCAAAACCACAACTTGCCGATTTTCAGTTCCAAACGACTGCTTTCGGATTTGTTCGGACCGTCGAAATGGCGGTGCACGGGGAAAAAGACCCCGACGCCAAGCCAGGTATCCGCAGGCAGCGCGATGTTGACGGAAGGTCCGACAAACCATTCCGTGACGCCGTTTCGGGTATTCACCTTGCCCAAAGGCGTATGGGCGCGGGCGGATTTTTGATGCACAAAGGTACTTTCCAGCCCCAGATCGAAGTCATTGAACAGGTAACGCAACTGGCTGTTCCATTGCCAGGATTGCCCGCGTTTGACATCCTGATTGCCGCGCTCGAACGCACCGCTCCAAACCCCTTCCGTATCCATTTTCAGATTCGGCGTGAGGAAACGTCCGTAAGTCGTACTCAGACGCCAACCCCACGCGCCATTGCCCGGCAGATGACGGACGCCTTCCTGTCCGGTCGGCAACAGCACGGCTGCCGCAACATTAAGGGTAAAAGGGTCGCCTTGACGCATATTGAAAGGGGCGCCGCTCAAGCCAATCGCCTGATCGCCCCATCCGCCGATGCGCTTGGGCGAAGGCGTAGGATGGCTGCGTGACTGCTCGATGTAAGGCGTAATGCCCACAAGTTCCAGATTGTCGGTCAGCCCGTAACGCAACTTCAACAGCCAGGTCTGGCTGGAAACATCGGGACGATTGCCGCCGCCCTTCTCCGCATGGGTTTTGTGCGCGAGCGAAACATTTAAGGCGCTAAAAAAACCATGCCGAGGCAGGCTCCCCGCCGCCGTGATATTGGTATTCACCGGCGGCGTCCCCATCAAGACGCGCGGTTTGGGCGCCTGCCGTTCCGGTTCGTTGTCGGGTTCCGCCAGAACCAGAGTGGGCAGGATAAAGCAGCAGAGCAAAGGGATGATTTTGGGCATGGCAGATGAAAACATCATGAAATTGGACGGTAACAAATTGACGCATCCGCATTAGAACATAACTGTTTCACGTGGAACAAGCGGGCAAAAGAAAAGCCCGGAAGCCTTATGTTGATTGGCTTTTCCGGGCTTTAATGCACTGCTTTTGAAAATGGTGGAGACGGCGGGAATTGAACCCGCGTCCGCAAGTCCTCCATAACGCGATCTACATGCTTAGTCCGGTCATTTGGTTTTAGTCCTGGTACGCCGACCCAACAGGCTTACTTTGGACGATCCGCTAAATTTTCGAGTCCGGTCACGCAGCAGAACCGAACCTTATCTCATGTATCTGACTTTGCTGTCGGGTTGCCCCGACCCGGCCCATCAGCAAACCGGTGCAAAGCTAGCCGGGTTAAGCGGCTAGAGCGAAACGCTCGTCGTTGGCGTTTGTGAATTTTCAGCTGATTTACGAGGTAACTGAAACCTCGGCATGCACAACGCTACTTTGTAACCCACGTCGAAGCCAATGTCGTCCCCGTGGTGAGGATGGATAGTACCACGTGATGGCGTTGCGGGGAGAATTCGTAAACAGTAGGGGGAGCATCCTGCTCTCCCATGCCAAACCCCCGCGAATACCGGGCAACCGCGTCAAACGAGGGTACCCGTAGATCGGGCACATCGAAGGCGTCCCCAACACTTGGCGGTAGTGCGCGAACATAGGCTTGATGGTGGATAACGTTGCGCTCATCCACCCTGCAGACCGGGAGTGTCGGCGGCATCAAAGGCAGGGTTGATGTTCAAAAAAAATTCAAAACCGCCGGCGGGGACGCCGACACTCCCAGGTGTGTTTGGCAGGGGGATCTGGAAGCGCCCCCCGCTCTGCGCGTTCAGCCCTTCAATCCGCTGTCTTCCGGCAAGCCGAGCATCAGATTCATGCACTGTATCGCCGCGCCGGACGCGCCTTTGCCCAGATTGTCGAAACGGGCGGCGACGAAGATTTGTTCGCCGTGTCCGAAGACAAAAATTTCCGCGCGATTGGTGTTGTTGCAGGCGGTGGCGGGCAAAAAGCCGTTTTCCAGCGACACGGCGGTATCCAGCGGCATGACCTTGATAAAACGCTCTCCGGCGTAATACTCGCTGTAGAAGGCGTGCAGGTCGGCGGGCGTATAGAACTTGCCCAGCAGACGGGGCAAGAGCGGCGCTGCCACGACCATGCCTTGCGCGAAATTGCCGACGATGGGGGTGAACAGGGGTTTGGCGGCAAGTCCGGTTTGCGCCTGCATTTCCGGCAGGTGCTTGTGCGTCAGCCCCAAGCCGTAAAAACGCGGGCTTTGCATGGCGTCGGGCAAGGCTTCCGGCGTTTCGTAACTGGCAATCATCTCCTTGCCGCCGCCCGTGTAGCCGGTGATGGAACAGGCGCTGGCAGGGTAATCGGCGGGCACGATGCCGGAGGCGATAAGCGGGTGCATGAGCATGATGAAACCGGAAGCGTGGCAGCCGGGCACGGCGACCTTGCGGGCGTTGATGACCCGTTCGCGTTGCTTGCCGTCCAGTTCCGGCAGACCGTACACCCAGTCGGGATGGGTGCGGTGCGCGGTGGAAGCGTCAAGGATGCGGGTATGGGTGTTGTCCGGCGTAAGCAGGGCGACGGATTCCTTTGCGGCGGCGTCGGGCAGGCAAAGAAACACCGCGTCGGCGGCATTGATGCACGCCGCCTTCGCCGCCGGATTTTTACGCTCGGCTTCGGAAATGGCGAGGATTTCAATCTCCGGGCGGACGGAAAGCCGTTCGTCAATTTTAAGACCGGTCGTGCCGTGGCGACCGTCGATGAATACCTTGAACGTCATGAAAGCTGCTTTCAAAAAAAGAGGCGAGGAAAACCGGAAAACCCGTATTGTAGGGCATCCAGGAGTGGGTGAATTGTTACATCAATAACGATTGTTATCGCGTATCCATTGGTGGACTTTCCATTATGATGATTCATAATCCTCTATCCCTTCTGTCGTACCAACGACTGCCGTAAATGAATACGCACATACCTGTCTTTAATCTCCGCCGCCGCCATCTTCTGCTGGGCGCGGCAGGTTTTCTCTGCCTTGCCAGAGCGCGCGCGCAAAACGTGGGGCAAGGCGCAGCGAAGGTCTACTCCCTCGGCATTCACCCGGTGGTCTCCCCCCAAAGGGTGGTCTATAGCTATCAGCCGCTCACCGAGTATCTGAATCACCATCCCCAAACGCAAAACGCCCAACTGCGTATTGAAACCTCGCGTTCCCTCGACCTTTATCGCGCCGATCTGGAAGCGGCGCGTTTTGCCTTCACCATCATCAATCCCTACGACATTCCGCTTGCGTTACGCGCGGGCTATCGGCTCTTCGCCCGCTTCGGCGACGAAAAAGGTTATGGCGGCATTCTTTTGACAAGAAAAGACAGCGGCATTGAACAGGTCGCCGACCTGCGTGGAAAAACCATCTGCTACTCAAACGCGACCGCCCTGGCCGCTACCATGCTGAATCAGTATTTCCTCTGGCAACACGGGCTGGATATCGTCCGCGATGTCAAACACGTCTATCTGAATTCTCTGGAATCCGTCTATCTCCAGGTCATGCAGGGCAAGGCGGCAGCGGGAGGTTCCCTGCTTTTCGGCTGGAACTTTTTCTCCAAACGTGTTCCAGAAGCCGTAGACGCCCTGGAAATCAAATGGCAAACCCCGCCCCTCCCCGGTTTTGGCATCATGGCGCGCGGCGACATCCCGGAAGAATTGATTGCCCAACTCCGCGAGACGCTGCTTTCCATGCACCAAACGCCCGATGGACAAAATGTTCTGGAAACAATCGGGCTGCCGCGCTTCTCCCCCGCTACGCACGAGACCTATGCGGAAGTGGAACATTTCATCCGTGAATTCCGCGAACACATCGGCAATCCCGGAGAGATTTGAGGCGTAGCAGGGGGGGCTGGCGCAGGCTTAGGTAGGGCGGGATCGTAGAAACCGCCCTACCAGATTCGCGCGGGACGATACCGTGCACCAGACGCGCATATTCGATTGCCGGATTCATCATCACGCCCGGCAAGGTTTTCCCGTCTATAATCCACCGATGCGTTTTGCCCTGCCCTCTCTTCTCCACCCCGCGCGCCGTCACGCGCGCGGCATTGCCCTTTTTGCCTTGCTGGTGATTTGCCTGCAACTGGCGACCATGGCAGCGCTGGACATGGGTCATCAACGGCAGGACGCATCCGGCAACGCGAGCCTGCAAATTTGTACCGTGTCGGGCATGAGCAGCATTGCGCCGGAAGCGGAGCAACTTCTCGCGCCGCCGGGCGTTCCTATGCCCGCTACGGGAATGCATTGCCCGTTTTGCATCACACCGACGGGCTTTTTCCTGCCCGTCATCGCCCTCGCCTTCCCGCTGCCCGAAGCGGCGGCAGGGGTTTTTCTGCCCGCGACTTCCGCCGGTTTTCAACCTGCCGCGCCTGATTCGCGCCATGCGCCGAAACACGCGCCCCCGCATTCCTTCGCCTGATTCTGTGTTTTTGAAGAAGCCGCGCCGATATCCGGTGTCGCTTTTGTCGTCCGTCCTCGTACATCGAAGGATGGAAGCATGAATTTTTTGCGAAGGAAACCCCGCAATGTCTTACCGTTTTTCTCCTCTGGCGTTCGCCGTAGCCGCCGCATTTCCCCTGCAACTTCTGGCAGAGGAACCTGTCCACGCGCACGGGGCGTCGTCTGCCCCCGCTCCGGTCGTCACCCTCGATACCATCGTTGTCACCGCGCCGCCCATGCGTCTGCCGCTGCGCGTTGAATTCGACCCGCGCGCGCCGCAACAACCCCTGCCTGCCAACGATGGCGCGTCCCTGTTGAAGACGCTGCCCGGCATGAGCGTCATCCGCAAGGGCGGCACGGATGGCGACCCCGTGTTTCGCGGCATGGCGGCGTCGCGCCTGAATATTTTGCTGGATGGCGCGCAGATTCTGGGCGGCTGCGGCGGACGCATGGATCCGCCCACAGCCTATATTTTTCCCGACAGTTACGACCGGGTCACGCTGTTAAAAGGCCCGCAGAGCGTGCTGTATGGCGTCGCTTCCGCCGGTTCCGTGCTGTTTCAGCGCACGCCGACCTATTTTGCCGAACCCGGCTATCGGGTCGGCAGCGCCCTGACCGTCGCCAGTTTCGGGCGCAACGACGAAGTCCTCGACGTGAAGGGCGGCACGCCTTTGGGCTACGTGCAAGGGATGCTCACCCACGCCCGTTCGGGCGATTACGAAGATGGCGACGGCAAGCGCGTACATTCCCGCTACGAGCGCCAAAGCGCCACCGCCATTCTGGGCTTTACGCCGGACAAAAACACCCGACTGGAATTTTCCGCCATCCGCAGCGACGCCGAAGCCGCCTACGCCGACCGGGGTATGGACGGCAGCCAGTTCAAACGCGAAAACTACGGCGTCAAGTTTGAAAAGGCAAACATGGGTGGCGCACTGGATAAAATCGAAGCCAGCGCCTATTACAACTACATTGACCATGTGATGGACAACTACTCGTTGCGTCACGCAAGCGGCATGGCAATGGCGAACAACCCTGACCGCAAGACCACGGGTTATCGTCTGGCGGCAACCTTGCAGCCAGCCGACAGCCTGCAATGGATTGTCGGCGTCGATCAGCAGGCGAACCTGCATCGCGGGCGCAGCGGCGGGCGTAGCGGCATGGCAAATGACTATCGTGAGCAGAAGCGCGTCGACAATCTGCGCTTTGACGCCTACGGTCTTTTCTCCGAACTCACCTGGCAGGTGAATCCCGACGACCGTTTCATCGTCGGTCTGCGCGGCGACCGTTGGGAGGCAAAGGACAAGCGGCAAAACTCCGCCACTGCCCACCAGAAAATGGACGCAACCCTGACCAGCGGATTTTTCCGCTACGAGCGTGATTTCTCCGAAAACAGCGCCTTTTACGCAGGGTTGGGTCACAGCGAACGCGCGCCCGATTTCTGGGAATTGATGAAGGCCAGCGTCAACAGCACGAGCGCCTTCGACCGAATTCATCCGGAAAAAACCACGCAACTGGATGTCGGCGTCACCTGGCAATCCGGCGACTGGCAAGGCTTTGTTTCCAGCTTCTACAGCAAGGTCGACGACTACATTCTGATTGAAAGCAAATATCGCGGCACCAGCGACACCGTTGCCCGCAACATCGACGCGACCACCTGGGGCGGCGAAGCGGGCGTCGATTACCGCTTTGCCCCGAACTGGAAAACGGCGGCGAGCCTCGCTTATGCACATGGCAAAAACGACACCGACCGACACGCGTTGGGTCAGATGCCGCCGCTGGAAGGTCGCCTGATGCTGGATTGGGACAACGGCAGATGGTCGGCAGGCACACTCCTGCGCCTCGTCGCCCGCCAAAACCGCTATGCGGTCAATCAGGGCAACATCGTCGGTCAAGACATCGGCAAGACCGCCGGTTTCGGCGTGTTCTCCATGAATGGCGGCTACCGCTGGAACAAAAATACCCGCGTCACCTTCGGCGTCGACAACCTGTTCGACCAAACCTACGCCGAAGCCTTGAGCAAAAGCGGCGAAGCCAGCATGATCTCCGGCTACGAGCAAACCACCCGGGTGAACGAGCCGGGACGCACACTGTGGCTGAAGGCGCAGTTTGCGCTGGAATAATGCTGATGTAGTGCAATTTCGACGGTGCACGTGAAAAAGCTCCGATGACGTGGGGCTTTTTTGTGAAACATGCTCCAGAAATGGGGGTAAGGCACTTGAAGCCAAAACCCGTCAGAGGACGTTGGCGGCGACTGGCAAAGCTAATCGTCAGATTGACTTATAGCGATTCTGCTGGTGTAAGATGAAGGGATGGCAACCTACATACTTCGCATCAAGAGATTTTCACCCGACACCCTGCCGATGGAGCGACTGGGCGCGTATCTGACTGCGCTTTCGGCGTTAGTCGGCAAGGAGTCCGGTGCGTCTTTCAACAAGGTGATCAAAGGGAGCGCAGCGTTAAAAATCAACGTGCCGGATGAAAACGCCCCCGCGCTGCTCCAGCGCATCAAGCACGCCGCAGAAGCATCGCTGGAAAACGACGCCAGAAAAGGCTATGAGCGCATCAATACCTTGCTTGCGGAAGACAGAACGAGCGGTGAATTTTTGCCCGACAAAGGGGCTGCGTTGTTGAAATTCGCGGGATCCCGTGCGAACGCTGATTTCTTCTCCGTTCCCGCAGTCAAGGAACCCGGTGAATTTTCAGGGCGCATTATTCGTATCGGCGGCAAAGACAGCACGATCCCCGTAACCCTGTTAGCGTCGGACGATAGCGTCGTGTATTGCACGGCAAGCCCTGATATGGCGCGGCGGCTGAAAAAATACCTGTTGGAAGATACCGCCGTAACCCTGTTTGGTCAGGGGAAGTGGGAACGGGAAAATGGTAAATGGGTGTTGCTCGAATTCAAAATCAGCGCGTTTCAGGAACTCGATTTTTCCGGTGCGAATGCAGCCATCACCGGAGCAATCGGGGCAGGATCAGGGTGGGACGTGTTCGAGCGCCCAGTTGATTCATTTTTGGAATTACGCCACGAGGCATGATGGAATCCTTGCTAATTGATGCCAACGTGTTGATTTCCCTCTTCTCGAAAAAAACGGAAGAGCGCGACCGATTCAGGATTCAAGGGCTGTTTCAGGATGCGGCAAAAAATAAAGAAAAAATTTTGCTCCCCGCCCCTGCGCTTGCGGAGTTTGCCGCCCATGCCAGCGGCGAAGAAATGGCGCTTGTGGGGAGCGACGCTTTCAGAATCGCCCCATTCGATGCCAAAGCCGCCTATGAATGCGCTGTTTTTTTGCAAAAGTGGGCAAAAACCACAAAACAACCCCGCCAAAAAGTCAGGGCAAAGTTCGACTTTCAGATTCTTGCCATCGCCAAAACCAACGCTGTCGCCCTGTTGGTCACAGACGACAGACAGCTTCTGCGCCAAGCCAAGGCAGAAGGCATCATGGCAAAATTGGTATCAGAACTGCCCATTCCAGACCATTTCCGACAACGCCCCCTGCTTTAGCCTTTGCAACGCCCACCCCGCCGCTTTTGCACGGGGCGGGCTTCCCCCTCACCGCATATCAAACAATTCCTGATGGAAGTGTTCCACGTGAAACCCGCGCGCTGCCAGGCCTTGTCGCAGGCTATGACCAAAACTTGCCGGGCCGCAGAACCATAGCGAGGCGTCTTGCCACGCCGATACGGTTTCGCACAAACGCGCGGCATCGAGTTTGCCGTCGCGTTCGCTATCAATCAGATGCAGCGTCACACCAGAGGCTTCGGCGAGTTGCCGCAATTGGGCGACAAAAGTTTCGTCCGGTTTTTGTACGCTGTAGAACAAATCCACCGCGTCGCCTGTTTTGCCCTCGGTGCGCGCGAGTTCTTCCAGTCGGGCGATGAAGGGCGTAATGCCGATGCCGCCCGCAACCCAAATCTGGCGCGGTTTGTCGCTCCCGAAATGGAAGCAGCCGTAGGGGCCTTCGACCGTCGCGCCATCTCCTGCCTTGAGGGCAGCAGGAAGTTTGGCGGTGTAGTCGCCCAATTCCTTGATGTGGAAGCTCAACAAACCATCTTTTTTCCACGCCGACGAAATCGTGAACGGGTGCGCGCCTTCGCCATCGCTGAACGTCACGAAAGCAAACTGTCCGGCGGCATGTCCTTCCCAACGGTCGCGGGCAAGGCGAATATCCACGCGCAGGGTTTGATGGGCGGCGTTGTAATCCACCGCCTCGATCTTGCCGAGCGCCCGCCGCTGATGCCCGATTTTGCGAAGCAGACTCACGATTGCGCCTAGCGTACCGCCCGCCATCAACAGCGCCAACACCCACGCGACGGGACTTTGCCAGTAGCCAAATTTGATCAGCACCACACTATGAAACACCAACGCCAGATAGGTGAGCGCAATCAGGCGGTGCGTGTTGAAAAAATAGCGATAGGGAAAGCGTTTCACCAACGCCAGAATAATCAATATGGCGGCAATGTAAGACGCCCATTCGCCAACCTGTTCGGCAAGTTTGTGAGCATCCTGCACAAACTGCATGAAAAAATTCTCCGCCGGCGGACGCGCCCCGCGCGGGGGGCGCACCACCTCAAACCAATGCCAACCCGCCGCCCATTTGAAACCCGTTGCCCACAACCAGTGCACGATCCCCACGCCCAGCGCGGTCACGCCCAGCCATTTGTGCAGACGATAACTTTTATCCAGCCCGCCCAGCAGCGGCTCAATGGATACCGGACGCAACGCCAGCATCATGCCCAGACTCATCGCGCCCATCGCCAGAATGCCCGTGTAATTGATCAACGCCGAACGCAAGGACAGCAGCGTGTAGGACTGCGCCCACGGTTGCTCGGCCATCAGCCAGAGCAGCGTCAGACCGACAAACAATATGGCATATGTCCATTTGATTTTTTTCATCGCATTTCCTCCAGGAACAATAACCGCGCGAGTGTAGCGGGATAGACATGCAGGCGTTGTATAAATTTGTAAAGTCCGCACTGCCTTGAACTGACGTAAAAATACCGCGCACGGCGCAGGCACAACGGGGAGAAGCCCCTTTCTTTTGATGACAAACGACTGAAACAAACAGTTACAGCGCCGCCAGCTCCAATGCCTCGTTCGCCAGCCTCACCTGCGCCGCGCCGCAGTCACGGGCGATCTGATAGCGCAAATGCCCGAACTGCACTTCCACCCCTTCAAAGAAGGCTTCTTCGGCAACCACGCGGGCATCCTGAGCGAGCGCGATTTGTTCCGCCAGCGCATTTTCATCCGCCCGAATGCGGGCGATTTCCCCCGACAGCATCGCCGTGCTCTCGCGTATTTTTTCGGTTTGTTCCGGTTTCAGCCGGGCAGGATTTTTGGCGGCGAAGGCGAGGAGCTTGGAAAATTCAAGCAGCCGATTTTCATAGCCCGAACGCTCCGACGCCAAATCCTTCGCCTGCTTCGCCAGTTCCGGGTCTACCCCGATCTGGCAAATGGTGCGGACGCGGTTGGGCGAACCGACCACCTTCGCCGTGATGGAAAGCATCGCCTGCGCCTTGCCGCCAATCAAGTGCCCCTTGTGCCCATGCCCCAGTTTGATGTGTTGTCCGGCGACGAGTTCGCATTGCATCGCCATGTCGGCAATGATGATGTTCTCGCCCGCCTCAACGCGGGCTTTTTGCGCGTAGGCGGCCTGAAAATCCCGCTCGCAGCGTATCCCCCCCGTTTGCCCGTTCTCCTGATCCGCCTGCCCCATCACGCCGCCCTTGATGAGAATGCTGCCGCCCGCTTGCAACGTGGCGTTTTCCACCATGCCGCCGATTTCGATGTCGCCGCCCGCCCGCACCGTCATGCCCGCCTCGACATCGCCCTTGATGTGTACGCTGCCTTCAAATTCGACATTGCCGCTCGCCATATTGACGGCAGGCAGGGCGATGACCGGCTCGACCATCGCGCCACGCTCGACCAGCACGGGTTGTCCGGTAATGGTGGCAACCAGCAAATCCGGGTCTTGCGGGCTGATTGCCACCCCTGGGAGTTTGTCGGCAAAGAGCAAAATCTGCCCCGTTTTGGCAGCGACCTGCGTCCCCAAAACCGTATAGCCGGGCGTCCCCTCGGTTGGCGGATGCCGCCGAATCAGCGCGTCGCCGGGATGCACGGCGGGAATCTCGCCCATTTCCCGATAGTCGGTCAAACCCCGCGCCGAAATTTTCGGGCAACGATCCTTTACTTCGGGAATCAGACGTTCAAAAACCGTATCCTGCCCCGCTTCGGGCAGCTTTCCACGCGCCACGACAAAACTCTGCGGAGTTTCGGCATCCGTCGTTTGCGACCATTCCAAAGCCTGATTCAACGCTTCCGACAGCACGCCCTTCTTGACCCCCTTTTCCGCCAACGCCTGCAAAAGCTGCGCCCGTTTCAGCGCCGCGCCGCCCTGCGCTGGCGTGATGTCCGCCGTCACCGCCATCACGTCCCCGCTCATGTGAAGCTTGAACCGGGCATCCACCATCTGGGCGATGGCGAAATCCGCCACCGCTTCACCAGCGTTATAACGCCCCAACAACCCGGTCGCCGCCTCTGGCAGATAGCGCAAACGCCCGAAACTCCCCACGCGTTCCAGGAGCCACGCCTCATCAATCGGCTCTGCCTGTGCCACTGGCGTTACATCCGCCAGCAATGCCTTTTTCTCCGGGTCGAGCCGCAGGGTCAGCCCCGCGCCTTTTACTGCCTCTGTCATTGCCTGTTCCTCACCGATATGAGCATGGTACAGAATTGAAACGCGTCGCACCTCAATGTTTTTCCTCCGGGTGGGTGAAAATCTGGTGTAACTCGGCGCTCATCGGCAGATTGATGATGATGCCGGAAGGCGGAATCGGCGTCATGAACCAGCGGTTATGGAGTTTCGTCGCTTCGCCGGAAAGCATCAGTCGGGTCAGGGTTCGGTTCACCACCGCCTTCAACGGCGCATCCCCCTTTCGCATCATGATGGCATAACTTTCGCTGGAAAGCGGCGGACCGACAATCTTGTAAGCATCGGGATGGCGCAAATTGGCAATCAGCCCCGCCAGCAGGATGTCATCCGTCGCATAAGCCGCCGCGCGTCCCCCTTCCACAATCAGGAAAGAATCCGAATGGGTTTTACCTTCCATGAGCTTGATGTCAGGATTGGCGCGCTTCAATTTTTCCCGCATGAGCTTTTCGGCGGTCGTGCCTTTGGTCACGACGAGGGTTTGATGCGCCAGATCGTTCAAATCCCGAATGTGCGCCTCTTTGGGGACCAGCAGGCGAATGTGGGCAATAAAATAAGGCAGGGAAAAATCAACCAACTTGCGCCATTCCGGGGTGTCGCTGGTCGAGCCGCATTCCAGGTCAATGACGCCCTTTTGCAACGCGCTGATGCGGTCATCCGCCTTCACCGGCAAATAAACGGTTTTCAGTTCCGGCATGGCGAATTCCTGCCTGATGGTGTCAACCACGCGGTCGCACAACTCCTTGGCATAGCCGGTCGGCAGAAAAGAATCGTCAAGATAGGAAAACGGCACATTGGCAAGCCGATAACTGATGACCATCGTACCGCTCGCGCGCGCCTTTTCCAGCGTTCCGGTCAACGCCCCCGGCGCGGCATCGGCAGCCAGTCCGACGTGCAGGGGCAACAGACAGACTGCCAGACAGGCGGTGATTCTGGAAAAAGCGTGGGAGAAAATTCGCGTATTCATCGCAATGACTCCAATGGAAACCCGAACATCGGGCATGGGAAAAGCGAAACCCGCCCGGTTCCGCTGACGTCATGATTTTAGCGCATTGCGAGGAATGAGGTGGTATCCGGGCACGACCTTCGATTACAGGGGGCGTTGAAGGGCGACATCGAAGAACGCGCCGCATGTAATTCAAACCCGCTTTTCCATAATAAAGTCATCCATAATAAAACCTTGCCCGATGTCTGTCTTGATGGATTCGCGCACGGTAAAGCCGTGTTTGTGGTACGCCTTGATGGCTTGTTCGTTGTTTTTGTTCACTGCCAGAATCACGGCGGGATAACCCTGTTGTTTGGCGTGGTGGGCGGCGTGGGCAATCAGCGCGCCGCCGACGCCCTGGCGTTGAAAATCCGGGTGGATGTAGAGTTTGTCCAGTTTGTATTCACCCTTGTCGCGTTCGCAGAAGGCGAAACCGATACGGCGGCAGCCTGCGAATGCCTGATTCAGCCATTTGTCGGCTGACTGCAAATCCTGACTGAGGCGCTCGCTGCTGTAGCGTTGGGCGAGCATGAAGTCGATTTGTTCCTGAGTGATGATGCCAGGATAGGTCGCCTGCCAGATTTCCCGCGCCAGCGCCGCGATGGCGGGAAGTTCCGGCGCGGTGACGGGTTTGATGTCGATACTGGGCATAGTCGCGCTTATCACTTTCACGAAGGATAAATTTTCACTTCGCCCGGCGGACGGGTTTTGAAGCGTTTGTGCAGCCAGTAATACTGTTCCGGCATGGTTTCTACCTGACGGGCGATGTATTGGTTCATGAACACCGTGTCTTCTTCCACGCTCGCGCCGGGGAAATTCTCCCACGGGGGCATCAGTTCGATGTCGTAGCCCTTTGCCGTCATGCGCGCGATGCAGGGGACGACTTTGGCGCCCGTGATCCGCGCCAGTCGGGAAACACCCGTGATGGTCGCCGCAGGCACGCCAAAAAAGGGGACAAAAATGGATTCTTTACGCCCGAAATCCATGTCCGGCAAATAGTAAAACGGCAAGCCCTGCTTCATGCTTTTTAATGCGCGACGCATCCCTTCCTGACGGGAGAGCAGTACCGGCGCGTTAAAGCGCATACGACCGGCAAGAAACACGGCGTTGAAAACCGGATTTTTCTGGTTGGAATAGACGCTGACCACGGATGTGTTCAGGGCAATCGCAATGCCGCCCACATCCAGCCCGACGAAATGCGGCGCCAACAGCAGGGTAGGGCAGCCGTCGTCACGCTGCAAATTTTCCGCGCCCTTGAGATGAATCAGACGTAAAAGACGTTGACGCGAAGCCCACCAGAGCAGGGAACGGTCAAGCAGCGATTGGGCGAACACGACGAAATGGCGACGCAGCAGGCGTGAGCGTTCGGCTTCGCTCAAATTCGGGAAACAGAGTTGCAGATTGATGCGGACAACCTGGCAGCGTTTGCGCGCGAAACAGAACAACAGCGCCCCCAAAACGCGCCCCAAAAATCGCAGCAAGGGCAGAGGCAGCCAGTGCAAAAACCAGAGCGCGCCAACAGCGGCATAAGAAAAAAATGCGGAGAAAAAAACGAAGAAAATTTTTGTCATTGATTGGATTTTGATTCCTGATCCCTGTCCTCTGATTCCTGATGCCCCTTGTAGCGATTGTAGCCCCACAGATATTGCGTCGGACATTGGCGCACCAGCGCCTCGATTGCGTGGTTAATCTGCTGCGCCCGCGCCAGCGTGTCGCCATTCAACGCATGTTGCGGCGCTTGAAAATGCAACCGATAGCCGCGTCCCTGCGGCAGACGTTCGCCCCAGACGGTCAGTACCGCCGCGCCGGTTTCGGAGAGCCGCGCCGCCAGCGTCATGGTGTAGGCGGGGCGACCGAAAAAATCCAGCCACGCGCCTTCACCGGTCTTGGGCGCCTGGTCGGGCAACATGCCGACGGCTTCACCTTTTTTCAACGCCCGAATCAGGGCGCGCACACCGGAAAGGTCGGCAGGCGCCAAGTGTAAATGTTCGCGCTTGCGCCCGGCAAGAATCATCTCTTGCAGCCCCTTCTGACGGGGCGCGCGATAAAGCACGGTAATGTCACCAAAGGCGGACAAATACTGGGCAGTCATCTCAAAGCACCCCAGATGCGGCGTCAGATACAAAATCCCCTTACCGCTCGCCTGCGCCGCCTGGACCAGTTCCCAACCCACGACTTCGACCACCTGGGCATTGGCTTCTTCCAAAGACCGAAACCAGATACGGGCGAGTTCCAGCGTCTGCTTGCCCGCTTCCGCCGCCGCTTGCCAGCGCAGTTCCGCAGGCAAGCCCGCCTGCGCCAGATTGCTTTGCAGGTTATGCCGATAGCGGGGCGAAGCGAGGTAAACCAGCCACCCCGCCAGCGCACCCAGACGGTGCAGCCAAAGCAGGGACAGACGATTCAAAGCCGAAAAAAGAAAAACCATGGGGGCAAAGACAGAGAGACGAAAGGCGGCAACCCCATGTTAACACAACCCTGCCTGTATGAATCCTTGCTCCCGTGAAGCGGCAGCGTTGGAAAATCAGACAGACATCAATTCCGTGCCTGCGCTAACGTCGTCCTGTTTTCATCCTCGGCTTTTTGCCGTAGCGCCTGCAATGCCTTGTGCGCCGGAGGTTCGATTTTTCCGGCTTCGATTTGCTCCGCGCTCACGCTAACGGGATGCCCGTTGATTTTCTGGAGCACATAGCTGGCAATCGTCGCCAGTTGCTCGCTGGGCAGATGCGTTTGCGGGGGCATCACCAGATCACGATATTCCTGATCGCCAACATTCAATTGACCGCTCATGCCGCCAGTCACGATTCCCGCAATATAAGCCGACGCGGAATCGCCCAGCCGTCGCCAGAGCGACTCGTTTTTGAGCGGCGGCGCCAATCCTTCAACGCCCAGCGCGTCCGCGCCATGACAGGCCGCGCAATTTTGCAAAAACAAGGTTGCGCCTTCCTCGGCGTGGGCGGTTTGAAGCGTGGAACCCGCCACCGCGAACAGGCACGCCAGCAAAATTTTTGATCGCATGAAGTTTTCTCCCTTGATGTCATTTTGATGATGGAAACGCATTAGCAATGATCGCGCCAAGGCAATCCAAAACGCTCATCCGCTCTTTAGCGACGCAAGGTATCCGAAGGAAGTTCGCCGAACATTTCACGGTAATCTGTGGCGAAGCGGGAGAGATGCCAGAAGCCCCAACGGGCGGCAATATCACCGATGGTTTCGGCATTCGGATCGGCTTTTTTCAGGGCGCGGCGCACATGATTCAGACGAATGACGCGCAGGAATTGCATGGGGCGGATGCCCAATACTTCCTGAAAACCGTATTGCAAGGTGCGCCGCGATACGCCCAGATGGGCGCACAGGTCGGCAACGGAAACCGGGGCATCGGTGCGCGCGTTCAGAAAGGCGCGCGCCCGGTCAACAACGGTTTGATGGGCACGGTCTGCCGGAGAAGGCTTCGTTTTTGGCGCGGCATCCAGAATATCGACGATGCTGGCAAAGGCGGCCTGGGTCAGCGCCTTGCGGATTTGCGGATGTTCGAGCATTTTTGGCGCGCGCTTCAGACTCTCGAACAGGGTCGCAAGAAAAGCGCGCAATTGTTCGGTGTGTTGGGGCGTGGCGGACAACAGCGCGCCCGCATTTAACGCTGCCGCAAGGTCGCGCTGTTCAACCGTTTGGGTATATTCGTCAAACGCCTTTGCATCAACCACAATCGCCAGTATTTCGTGTTGCCGGGGCGTGCGAAAATCCATAATCTCACCGCCCGGCAAGGCGATGATGGAATCGCGTTTGAAGGGTTCTCCGCAAAACCAGCCTTCGCCTTCCATGCTGGTCGCAACGCCAAAGGTACGCGAACCCAGCCAGGGCATTCCGCTTTCGTGCATGGACTGATTGATCCGCTCACGAAAGAGTTGCACCTTGTCGAAGCAAAATTCCTCGAATTCTCCCTGAAAAGCGCCTGCGGAAAGCTGCTCGTAACATTGCCCCCACCCCGTAAGACAGGCCGCGTGTTCATCGGCGTCACGGGTGTTGTACGCATTGCAAACAAGGGGGCTTGCAAGAGGGGTCATGGCGGAAAAACCAAAGTGGTGGACATCCGCCCCAAGCAAAAGCGAGTCCATGCCGAAGCGTCAAAAACCCGCGTCGCGCCCGCCTGCGGGTTTTTCTCCATGCGCCTCAAAATTTTTTTCGGATTTTTACGGCTTGCGAATGCCAATATCGGCTAATCCGCGCTTCAAGATAGTGCGTTTTGCGCGTCCGGCAGCCCCAGACTTGTGCGCCGGACGAAAAATGCTCTTGCGCGAAAGCTCGCCCCAAATCCGAAAATAGTTATTTTTTCTCATTCTTTTCAATGGGTTGAAACACAGACCCCCAATCTGTTCCATGTGTGCGAGCGGGGCGTTTGTCTGTTCAAAACGGAATGCCGCTTCTGGATAACGGCTTGCCAAAATCGGCGCATAAGATGCGCGCATGTCGCCGGTTTGATGGTTTCAGCTCAAACCGGAATTTTTCCTGCGAATCCATTGAAGGGAGTTCCGACTTTGAACACCATGTCCATTCCACGCACAAAATTTATGGGCGGCGCTTTGTTATCCCTGGCGTTGTTGTCCCCGGCGATCCCGGCTGACGCGGCGGCTAATGCGGATGCATTACTGATTCAGCGTTGCAGCGTGTGTCACGCCGATGCGCGTGGTCAGCTTGCGCGTATCGCGGGGCAACGCAAAACGCCGGAAGGCTGGTTGATGACGCTGGTGCGTATGCAAAACACGCATGGCTTGAAAATCAGCGATGAGGAGCGTCGCGCGCTCGTCAAGCGTCTGGCGGACAAGCAAGGTTTGGCGCCCTCCGAAACCGCGCCCGTGCGTTACGCGCTGGAGCGGCGGTTGAACACCGTTGAGCAATTTGAATCCGAAGCATTGACCCAGATGTGCGCCCGCTGTCATTCCGGCGCGCGGGTGGCATTGCAGCGACGCTCGGAAAAAGAATGGGCGCATCTCGTTCATTTTCATCTTGGGCAGCTTCCGTCTCTGGAATTTCAGTCGTTAGGACGTGACCGTGACTGGTTTGGCGTCGCCTTGAAAGAAGTCGTGCCCGATCTGGCGAAACAATTCTCCGTTGATGATCCGGCGTGGAAAGACTGGCAGGCGCAAACGCCGCAGCCTGTCACCGGAACATGGAGCGTCAGCGGTCATCTGCCGGGCAAGGGCGGCTTCATTGCCGAGATGTCGGTCAAATCGCAGCCGGACAAGAAAGATCACTATGTTGTGAGCTGGCAGGGAAAATATGACGACGGCAGCGTCCTGAACGGTCAGGGGAGCGCCGTGCTCTATACCGGCTACGAATGGCGCGCTCATGTCGATGTGGATGGCGTCGCGTGGCGGCAGGTTTTCGCCCTTGATCACGATGCGCTAAAGGGTCGCATGTTCCAGCGTGAACATGACGAAATCGGCGCCGACATCGTGGCGGTACGGCATGAAAGCGGAAACAGCCGAGTGTTGGCCGTGCATCCCGCGTATCTCAAAACGGGGCAGACTGGCACGCTGACCGTCGTTGGCAATGCGCTTTCAGGAAAGCTGGCGCTGCCCGAAGGCGTGCGATTGTTAAAGATCATTGAACAATCGCCCCGGCGCATCGTCGCGCAGGTCGTGGCGGACAGGCGCGCGCTCGGCGTACATACGCTCTCTGTCGGCAAAACAAAAGGCGGCACGCTGGCTGTGTTCGAGCGCATCGAACGCATCCGCGTGTTGCCGGAATTCGCCGTGGCGCGCGTCGGCGGCAATGGCGGCAGCGAAGCCAGAGTGGATGCGCGCTTTGAGGCGGAAGCCTGGGCGCGCAGCGCGTCCGGCGAATATCGCATTGGACTGGTGCCCGCCAAATGGTCGGTCGCGCCCTTCAACGCCGACGCCGAACGCGACCGGGACGTGGAATTCGCAGGCGCGATGAATGCCGTCACGGGCATTTTCACGCCTGCTCCGGCAGGCCCCAATCCAGCGCGGCATCTGATGACCAATAACGCGGGCAACCTCGCCGTTACCGCCGAAGTCACCGATGGCAAGACCGCGTTACAGGGAACCGGACAACTCATCGTCACCGTACAACGCTGGAACAACCCCCCTATCCCCTGACCACCATCGCGGCGGCTCATGGCATTGAGCCGCCGCAAAATCCAGACCATGACAAAACCATGAACATGCGCGCCCCACTCAACCTTGTCGAGCACAATCTGCGCGAAATTCGCGTGGACAACGCGCGCATGTTGTTTCATGTGCCGACCAGCGCGCTTTTTGCGCTGGACGCGCTGACCGGCTCGCTAATCGACCGTTTGCGTGCCGCGCGCGCGACCGGGCAAGCCGCAGAAACGCTGATCGCGCAGTTGCTGGCGGAACCCGGATCAACAGATCCGGCAGAAGACATCGAAGCCGCCCTGCGCGAACTCCTTTTGCTGGAAATCGTCAGCGACGGCGGCACGCTCTCTGACGACGTGCCCAGCCGCCGCGTGGATCAGCTCGCGCTCTCCACCATCGTGTTAAACGTAAACACTGGTTGCAACCTGAATTGCGCCTATTGCTACAAAGAAGACCTCGACAAACCTTCGGCGGGCAAAAAGATGTCGAAGGAGACCGCCATCAACGCCATTGAGTTGCTGCTCGCCGAATCCCCGCAAGAGACCCGTTACAACGTGGTTTTTTTCGGCGGCGAGCCGCTCAGTCATCCGCAATTGATCCGGGACGTGGTGGACTATTGCGAACCCCGCTTTGGCGAACTTGGCAAGACGGTCGATTTTTCCTTGACCACCAATGGCACCTTGCTCACCGACACGCTGACCGACTGGCTGGATACGCACCGCTTTGGCCTCTCGATCAGCATGGACGGTCCGGAAGCCATCCATGATCGCAACCGCGTCACCATCGGCGGACACGGCAGCTATGCCACGGTGCGCGCCAAAGCAGAGCGGCTGTTGTCGCGCTATCGTTCCCGCCCGGTCGGCGCGCGCGTCACCCTGACGCACGGCACCACCGAGGTCGAACGCATCTGGGATCACCTGTTCAACGATCTGGGCTTTGCCGAAGTTGGCTTCGCGCCCGTGACGGCGGGCGACATCCGCGCCTTCGACCTTGCGCCTGCGGAGTTGGCCGAAGTCTTCGCCGGATTCAAGCGTCTGGGGCAGCGCTATCTCGCAGCGGCGCAGGAAGGACGCAATATCGGTTTTTCCAATCTGCATCAACTCCTCACCAAATTGCATGAAGGCCACAAGGCATCGCTGCCCTGCGGGGCGGGCATGAAGATGCTGGCGGTCGACCACGCGGGCGATCTGAACCTTTGCCATCGGTTTACCGGTTCATCGCTTCCCGCCTTCGGCAACGTCCGCGCTGGCGTGGCGCACGCCGCATTGGGTGAATTTCTCGCCCGACGACTCGAACGCGAAGGCACGGGCTGCGCGACCTGTTCCATCCGCAATCTCTGCTCAGGCGGTTGTTACCACGAAAGTTATGCCCGCTACGGTGATCCGACGCATCCGGTCTACCACTACTGTGAATTGATGCGCGACTGGGTGGATTTCGGCATCGAAACCTATGCTCGCATCATGACCCGAAACCCTGCTTTTATTGATCTTTATCTTTCGCCACGGAGGTTACACTGACATGAAACACTTGCAAGCCATCAATCCCAAAGCCGAACTTTTGAGCAAAGCGGTTGCCGAAGAGCGAATCGCGGAAGTCACCGCGATGAGCGCCATTGCCGGGTGCACCGCCACCGTAGACCCAGGGTGGGAAGTCGACGCCTTCGGGGGGGTCGCGTCGCTCTGTCAACCGATGGAAGCCGATCTGTACGGCTGCGCCGACCCTTGCTGGTGGCCGGCGCAGGTGCCGGACACCATGGTGAATTATCCCGATTGGCACAAAAACGCGCCTTCCGCCAAAGACGACTGGCGCGCGCTGGACACTGTTTTTCCGAAAGACGCCCTGTAACCGGAGACCTCCATGAAAAAATTTTCGCTTCTTGCCACGCTCATCCTGCCGCTGGCTTTTGCCACGCCCGCCATTACCCATGCCGCGCCGACCCCGGACAATGTTGCGCTGGAAAAAAATACCGCCGCGCCGCTTGTACCCGGGCGTGAATACATGGTGGTTGCCAACCATCCCAACCTTTTGCATGTGCTCGATCTCGTCAGCAACCGCGTCCTGAAGACCTGCGCCCTGCCGGACGCTTTTGGTCCCGGCAGCATTCAGATCGCGCCTGACCGCCGCATCGCCTACCTGCTCAACAACCGTTTTGGCAGCATTTATGGCATTGAACTCGATGCGTGCAAGCTCGTTTTCAAGGCTGACATGGCGCTGCAAAAAGACGAGCGCGCCAAATCTTTCTTTTCCATCGCCGTAAGTCAGGACGGCAGGGAACTCTACACCGTGCAGAATCCCACCTTGTTGCTCAAGGATCATTACGAAGTCGGGGAACCCAGATTGGCGGTTTACGACACCGCCGCCGGATTGAATGCCAAACCCGAACGCCTTTTCCCTGCGCCGCGCCAGACGACCATCATGCAAACCGGCGAGGATGGCGCACTCTATATTCTGGGCGCCGATTTGTACAAGGTGGATGTGACAAATGGCAAGACCGAAGTCGTCCTGCCGGTACGCGACTGGGGTCGCCCCGGTTACGGCGCGCCAGACGTGCTCTATGCCTGGCCAATCCAGACCCCCCGGCGTGAATTCATGGTGTTGTACACCGCGCCCAGGTTTCAGGATGAAAAACAGGATCTGGAACACGCCGAATACAAATACGGGCTGTTGAGCCTTGACCTCAAAACCGGCAAGACCGAAGTGCGGGATTTTACGACCTTGAGCGAAATTTATTTCAGCGGCATCCGCTCGCCCAAGGACGGGAACCTCCTCTTCAGCGTACTGAACGGCCTGCGGAAATTCGACATCGCCGCCGAGCGGCAAATCGGTTCCGCCGATCTCGATCACGCCTATTACCAGACTTCCATCAGTCATGACGGTCGCCGCCTGTATCTCTCCGGTACGCTCAACGACGTGGCGGTGTTCGATACCGACAGCCTGAAAAGAATCACCACCATCCGTCTGCCCGGCGGGGACATGTCGCTGGGCACCGCGCAGGTCTTTATCCGGTAGCGCCTGGGAACGTCGGCGTCCTCGTCGGCGGGGTTGGCTCCGCGCGAAAAATCTTAAAACCGCCGACGGGGACGTCGGCGCTCCCGGCAACGGCAAAATCTCGCCTCTGCGAAACAACTTAAAACCGTGAAAGAGATGAAGACTTTCATCCAAACCCTGACACGTGGCGTGGACTCTGAAAAACGCGCGGAACTGGCTGCGAATTTTACGTGGCTCTACGGTTTTGTCGCCGTTCGCCGCGCCGCCCTCGCGGGCCTGCTGGCGCTCGCCTTGCTGGCATCATCAATCACCTTGCTGCAACCGTGGCTGATGTTGCATCTGATTGACGATGGTCTGCTCGCCAAAAACCACGCCGCGCTCTTCGGTTTCGCGGCAGCGATGATCGCGCTGGGTACGGCGGGCGCCTTGCTTGCCGGGATGAACCGTTATCTGCACACCCGCGTCTCCGGTTCCATTTTGTTCGCGCTGCGCGCCGATGTTTACCAGCACCTGCAACGCCTCTCGCCCAATTTTTTCGCCAGGCGGCAAAGCGGCGATCTGCTCTCGCGTCTGGATGGCGACATCGCCGAAATCCAGCGTTTCGCCGTCGACAGCCTGTTTTCCGCCATCACCAGCCTGATTGGTTTGATCGGCACGCTCGCCCTGATGCTGGCCTTGTCCTGGCAGCTTTCCCTCCTGGCGGCGCTCATGTTGCCTCTGGAAATTCTCTGGCTCAGATGGATGCGGCGCAAGGTGGAAATCCGTACACACGACGTTCGGGAACGGGTTGCCGATCTGTCGAGCTTTTTCATCGAAACCCTGCCCGCCATGAAATTCATCCAGTCGGTGGGTCAGGAAGTCCGCGAACGCGCGCGACTGGAACACCTGAACCGACATTATCTGGAAGGCCTTTTGCGGCTGCAACTCACCGAATTCGCCACCCACGCGCTTCCCGGTTTGCTGACTTCCGTGACCCGCGCCACCGCTTTTCTGATTGGCGGTTATTGGGTGATCAATGGTCAATGGCAGCTCGGCGCGTTAATCGCCTTTTCGACCTATCTCGGCATGGCAGCAGGGCCCGCGAACAGCCTTCTGGGGCTTTACGTCGCCATTCAACGCATGAGTGTCAGCCTGTTGCGCGTGGGGGAATTACGCCAGAGCGCGCCCGCCGTGTCACCCCCGGATGTCGCGCTTGATTTACCCGATTTGCGCGGCGAAATTTGTCTGGAAAAAGTCTCGTTCATCTGGCCGGAGCGCCCAAAGCCCGTGCTGGAAAACGTGAGCGTCGTTTTGCCCGCCGGATGCAAAATCGCCTTGACCGGAGCGTCCGGCGCAGGCAAGAGCACGTTGATCGACCTTTTGCAACGCCATTTTGACCCGACCGCAGGGTGTATCCGTCTGGATGGCGTGGATCTGAAACATCTGTCCCTCGCGCAGGTACGCACGAGCATTGCCGTGGTCAGTCAGGATACCGTGCTGTTTCGTGGCACGCTTGCCGATAATATCCGCTACGTCGCGCCACAGGCCGACCCTGCCCGCGTGCGCCGCGCCGCCCGACTGGCAGAGCTTGACGAGCTGATCGACAGCCTGCCGCAAGGTCTGGAAACGCCGCTGGGCGAACGGGGACAACAACTTTCCGGCGGTCAGCGGCAACGGCTTTCCATCGCCCGCGCCCTCCTGCAATCCCCCGCTGTGTTGGTGCTTGACGAAGCCACCTCCGCCGTCGACGAAGCCACCGAAGCGCGCATCATCGCCGCCGTCGACCAACTGTTTGCTCACTGCACACGCATCCTCATCAGCCACCGCGCCGCCACGCTGCGTCGGTGCGATCTGTATCTGCAACTCGAAAACGGGCAACTTTGCAGGTCGCCTTCTCCCTTGCGGGTCGCCGCATGAACCCCCCTCGCATCGGTCTCGTCGACAGCGGCGCGTCGCCCTGTCAACACGCTTATATTGACGATGCCGCCGCCTTCGTTTTTCGGGACGATGCCCTCTGGCGCGACAGCGCAAGCGTCGACCAACTGGGACACGGGAGCCGCGTGCTTGACATCGTGCGTCGCCTGTCGCCAGACGCGCGTTTTTACATCGCGCAGGTCTTTCATGCATCCCCTGCCACCAGCGCCTTGCAAGTCGCGGCGGCCATTGACTGGCTGGTGGAGACGGGCGTTGATCTCATCAACTTGAGCCTGGGTCTGCGTGAGCCGCGCCCGACGCTGACGGAGGCCTGCCGCCGCGCCAGTGAATCCGGCGTGATCCTCTGCGCCGCAACACCGGCGTGCGGCGAGCCGGTATTTCCCGCCGCCTGTCCAAATGTCTGGCGCGTTACGGGCGACGCGCGTTGCGCCTGGGATGAGTGGTCATGTCTGCAAACCGCAAAAGCCGATTTTGGCGCGCATGTCGCCCCCTCACAAGCGGGGGGCGGCGCCAGCATGGCTTGCGCGCATATGAGCGGTCACATCGCCCGTCTGCTCGCTGATGATGTTCAGCGCGCCCCCAACCCGATGCAACTGCGAGAGTGTCTGCAAAGGCACGCCCGCTACCACAAACCGGAGTTGATTTTACGATGAACGCCATCGCCACCATTGCCGTATTGGGCGGCGGTCCCGCTGGCGTCACGGCGGCCATCGGTCTCGCCCGTCTCGGTTACGCCGTCATCCTGCTCACCACGCCCCGCCGTTTTGCCGCCCTGGAAGGCGTCTCTGACCGCGTGGCGGAAGGCCTGAAAAACGCCGGGCTGACCACGGCGCTCGCCACGCTCGCGCCGCCTTCGCCTCGCCGTGTGCGCTGGAATGGCATGGACAGCGCGGCAAACCACGAACGACTCATCTATCGCCCGGATTTCGATGCCGCCCTGCTGGATGACGCGGTACGTCAGGGTGTAGAGACGCTGGCCGCGCAGGTCAAAACCTGGACGACAGAGGCGGCGAAGGTACGGATTGACTATCTCCAGAATGGCAAAGCAGAACATCTGTATGCCGATTTTGTTGTTGAAGCGCGAGGTCGCGCCGCGCCGCATCGCATCCCGCCTGCCGCGCGCGGTACGGAAAGCATTTCCCTCTTGCAATACTGGCAGCCAACCGATTCCCGCGCGCGGCAGAAAACATATGTTGCCCATTCTGCCGTACAAAGTTTTGCGGATGGATGGGCATGGCTTGCGCAAAATCAGGATGGTCGCCGTTACCTGCAATTAACGCTGGATGTCGCCAGCGCCAACCTGCCCACCAAAGTCGATCTGGGCGAATTTTGCCGCGCCCGTCTGCAAAGTCTGGAGATCGCCCGCGAATTTACCGCCGGGGCGACGCCTGTCGGGATTCCCTGCGCGCGACCTTGTACGCCCATTCTGGCGGGCGACCTGTTGGGCGAGCGGTATCTGAAAATTGGCGATGCGGCAGTGGCGGGCGACCCCTTGTCCGGCAACGGTATTTTTCTGGCGCTTTCTTCTGCCCTGCAAGCGCCCGCGATCATCCGCACTTTGCTGAGCGCGCCAGAACGCGCGCCTCTGGCACGGGAATTTCATCAACAACGCCTGACCGGATTGTTTTATCGCTTCGCTCGCGTCGGGCGTGATTTTTACGCCGGAGAAAGCGGCTGGCGGGAACTTCCCTTCTGGCAATCCCGCCGCCGCTGGCCGGATTCCGAACCCTTGCACCCCCCGGTCACGCCAAACGATGTCACCATTGCCACCCGTCCGGTACTGGATCATCACAGCATCATTGCCGCCGAAGTCGTTGTGACGCCCGATCAAACACTGGGCGTCTGGCGACTGGATGACAAGGAACTTGCCCCCGCGTTAAAACTCATCCAGACAACCCGCACACGCGATGCCGCCCTGCGCCTGCTGATTGAACATCTTGCTTATTCGCCGCCTCGCGCCGCAGAACTCATCGAATGGATGCGCCGCCAAGGCTGGATTGATTTCGAGCAGAGCAACAATGAAGCAATACGCAAAAGACAGGCAATCGCATGAATTTTTCTGCCATCGCTTGACGCAATAAGGCAGGGCAGCATCGAAGAACGCGCCGAATGTAACGTCCGGCGGTTTTGTCCCCGCGCGTAAAATCTTAAAACCGTCGGCGGGAACGCCGACGCCCCCAGCCGCGTCATTGCGAGGAGCAAAGCGACGCGGCAATCTTGGCAACGATGAGAGAAAAGCCGCGTCGCTACGCTCCTCGCAATGACGAAGCGATGTAGGGGCGCGCATATAGCGTCCGATGGTTCCACGTCCGATGATTCAGGAACGCCGGACGCTATACGCGCCCCCTACGGATTCCCCATCTCACATTCGAAAGCAGGATGCCCTCTGGCGCAAAAGACTTGCGCCATAAAAAAAAAAGTTTAAGATGCCTGAATCGCCGAGTTAAACAGACAACTTGCGGGGCGATTCACAAATACCGCTAAAGCGTCGCCGCTTCTGGGTCGAAGCCGGTAACGCCGGATAATCAACGACCCCAGGAGCTTTTTTCATGAGTCAATACCTCTTTACTTCGGAATCCGTTTCCGAAGGCCATCCCGACAAAGTTGCCGACCAGATTTCCGATGCCATTCTGGACGCCATTTTGAGCCAGGACGCCACCGGGCGCGTTGCCGCCGAAACCCTTTGCAACACGGGTCTCGTGATTCTGGCGGGCGAAATCACCACCCGCGCCAATGTCGATTACATTCAGGTCGCGCGCGATGTCATCAAACGGATCGGTTATGACAATACCGAATACGGCATCGACCACAAAGGCTGTTCCGTGCTCGTCGCCTATGATCGGCAAAGCCCCGATATTGCCCAGGGCGTCGATCACGCGCAGGATGATCCCTTGAATCAGGGCGCGGGCGATCAGGGCTTGATGTTCGGTTACGCCTGCCGCGAAACGCCCGTGCTGATGCCGCTGGCGATTCACCTCTCGCACAGGCTCGTAGAACGGCAAAGCCAGTTGCGTAAAGACGGACGCCTGCCCTGGCTGCGTCCGGACGCCAAATCGCAAGTCACCCTGCGCTACGAAGACGGCAAACCGGTTGCCATCGACACCGTTGTTTTATCCACCCAACATTCACCCGACATTGAGCTTGCCGCCCTGCGCGAAGCGGTGATTGAAGAAATCGTCAAACCCGTGCTGCCTGGAGAACTTATCAAGGGCGACCTCAAATATCTGGTCAACCCGACCGGGCGTTTCGTGGTGGGCGGTCCGCAAGGCGATTGCGGCTTGACCGGACGCAAAATCATTGTCGACACCTATGGCGGCGCAGCCCCGCATGGCGGCGGCGCGTTCTCCGGCAAAGACCCTTCCAAGGTCGACCGTTCCGCCGCCTACGCCGCCCGTTACGTTGCCAAAAACATCGTCGCGGCGAATCTGGCGGACCGTTGCCAGGTGCAGATTTCCTACGCCATCGGCGTCGCAGAGCCGACTTCCATCGCGGTGGAAACCTTCGGTACGGGCAAAATTTCCAACGAAAAACTCACCGAACTGGTACGCACCCATTTCGATCTGCGTCCCAAGGGCATCGTCAAGGCCTTGAACCTCTTGCGCCCCATCTACGAAAAAACCGCTTCTTACGGTCATTTCGGACGCGACGAACCGGAATTCACCTGGGAGAATACGGACAAGGCGGCGGTGTTGGCGGACGACGCCAAATAATCTGGGAGCGCCGGCGTCCCCGCCGGCGGGTTTGGCTCCGCACAAGAAATTTTAAAACCGCCGGCGAGACGCCGGCGCTCCCAGCAACGGCGAGCGCAATGCCCGCCGTTTTTTTGCGTTAACCAAAAATCAATCAAGATACCCTTCGCGCCCGCCCGTATAGAAAAATTCCGGTCGGGCTGTTTTCAGGGGAATGTCTTTCTGCAAACGTTCCACCAAATCCGCATTGCCGATGTAAGGCACGCCAATTCCGATGGCGTCGGCTTCACCAGCGGCGAGGATACGGTTGCCGCTTTCCTTGTCCAAGCCCTGATTGGCGACGAGCACACCGCCGAAGGCTGTCTTCAATTGCGGACCGATGAGTCCCGCTCCTTGTCCTTCGCGGGTAAAAATGAAGGCGATGCGGCGTTCACCGAGCGCTTTTGCCACATACGAAAAAGTCGCCAGCGGGTTGCTGTCGCCCATGCTGTGCGAATCGCAACGCGGGGCGAGGTGTACGCCGACGCGACCCGCGCCCCAGACGGAAATGGCGGCGTCGGTGACCTCCAGCAGCAGACGGGCGCGATTTTCGATGGCGCCGCCGTAGGCATCGGTGCGTTGATTGACGCCATCCTGCAAAAACTGGTCAATCAGGTAGCCATTGGCGGCGTGAATTTCCACACCATCAAACCCCGCTTTTTCGGCGTTTTGCGCGCCTTGCCGAAAGGCTTCGACGATGGCGGGGATTTCTTCGGTCGCCAACGCCCTCGGCGTGACAAAGGGTTTTATGGGGCGCAGCAGGCTGACGTGACCTTCCGCCGCGATGGCGCTGGGCGCGACGGGCAATTCGCCATTCAGATAGACCGGATCAGAAATACGCCCGACGTGCCAAAGCTGCGCGACGATGCGCCCGCCTGCCTGATGCACGGCGTCTGTCACCCGTTTCCAGCCCGCGACCTGCTCCGCGTTCCAGAGTCCGGGCACATCGGGATAGCCGACGCCCTGCGGCGACACCGGCACGCCTTCGGAAATAATCAGCCCGGCATCGGCGCGCGCCTTGTAATACTCCGCCATCAAGACATTGGGCACATGTCCGGCGTCGGCGCGGCAACGGGTCATCGGCGCCATGATGATACGATTGGGAAGCCGAAATTCTCCAGCTTCTAAAGGGTCAAACAGAGTGGGCATGGAAAGCTCCTTTTGAGAGGGCAGCAACGCTGCCCATTGCTTGTTAAGTCTTTATGTATACAACAACGATTACTATAAAGCACCGAACAAGTTTGTGGAGAAATTAAAAAAATTGTTGATATTCATATGCTTATCATGAAATTTTAGCGCCTGAAAAGTGGCTGGCAAAGCTGGGTGCAAAAAGGGGACAAGTTATCCACAGCCTGGCTTGCGCACCGCTTGTCCAGAAATTACTGACAACTTGTGCACAGGGTTGTTCGAGTCAGGGATCAGGTGACAGGTGTCAGTACTTTCTGGCGGCTTTGCCGCCCCTGATTACTGTCACCTGACATCTGATCCCTGATGCCTGGATTGCCGCGTCGCTGCGCTCCTCGCAATGACGGTGAGGGGGTTCTCGTAGGTTGGGTAAGCGCAGCGCAACCCGACGGTTGTAAACAACTGGCGCGAAGCGCCGCTAACCAATCAATTTGCGGCGGTATTTTTGCGGTGCTCCGCGCCGGAAGCTACGACCGTCGGGATGCGCCGCCATGCGGCTTTCCCAACCTACGGGGCATCCATATGGAATTGTGGGTAAACCTCAGCCCCTTGTGGGAGAGGGGGCAGCGGTTCAGCGCGAAATAACGCCGAAGCTGCTAAACCATACCCCTCTTCCGCGCTTTTACGTAAATTCGCGGGGCGCCTTCTCCTACAAGGGGAGAAGGGTGACAGATGTAGGGGCACGGCGTGCCGTGCCCCTACTCCATGTGCATCATGCTAAAATGCGCGTTCTTTTTTGCATTTCTTGTCGGGAGAACATAATGGAAGCGTTGGACAAATGGTTTTTGAGCATACTCAAAACGAAGTATGCGGATTTTGAGGGTCGTGCAGGACGGGAAGAATTCTGGATGTACACTCTGTTTGTAATCCTTGTCTTTATTCCACTTTCGATAGTGGCAGCCATTGCTTTCGCAATCAGCAATATTTTGGGAATCCTGCTTTTCGGGGTTCTTGTGCTTGCCGCTATCGGGTTGTTCGTGCCTAGTTTGGCAATTTCTGTAAGAAGACTGCACGATACCGGACGAAGCGGGTGGTGGTATCTTATTTGTGTTATTCCGATTGTCAATTGGGTGGGTAGCATTGTCTTGCTGGTTTTCTATTGTCTGGACAGTCAGCCTGACGAAAATCAGTATGGTCCCAATCCCAAAGGGCAGTAAAGCCGCATCCGCCAACTAAAAACCTGTCTCAACCATTTTTCCATTAACGCCACTGTCATGCAGTGGCGTTGTTTTTCCCGGAGTTCCAGAAATGCAAGCCGACCGTACCGCCGAATTGACCGCTCTGTTGCAACAACGTTTGCTGATTCTGGATGGCGCGATGGGCACCATGATTCAGCAGTATGGACTCATGGAAGCGGATTATCGCGGTGAGCGGCTGGCGGATCATCCGCATGATTTGAAGGGCAACAACGACCTCCTGACCCTGTTTCGTCCCGATGTCATTGGCGAAATTCACGCGCAATATCTGGCGGCGGGTGCGGACATTATCGAGACCAACACGTTTAACGCCACCGCCATGTCGCAGGCGGATTACAACCTGACCGAGCTGGTCTATGAACTAAATTTCGAGGGTGCGCGCCTCGCGCGTGAACTTTGCGACGCCTGCACGGTAAAAAATCCCGAAAAACCCCGTTTCGTGGCGGGCGTGTTGGGGCCGACTTCGCGCTCGGCGTCTTTTTCGACGGATGTAAATGACCCCGGCGCACGCAATGTCACCTTCGACGAACTGGTTTCCGGCTATTTCGAGGCGATCACCGGTCTGGTGGAAGGCGGCGCGGACATTCTGCTGGTGGAAACCATTTTCGACACCTTGAACGCCAAGGCGGCGCTTTTTGCGCTGGAACTGTTTTTCGAGCGTACCAAACGGCGCTGGCCGGTGATGATTTCCGGCACCATCGTTGATGCCTCCGGTCGCACCTTGTCGGGGCAAACGCTGGAAGCCTTCTGGAATTCGCTCGCCCACATCCGCCCGCTTTCCTTCGGGCTGAATTGCGCCTTGGGCGCGAAAGAATTACGCCCCTACGTGGAAGAACTCTCCCGACTTTGCGATTGTTTCGTTTCCGCCCACCCGAACGCCGGTCTGCCCAATCCGCTGGCGCCGACGGGTTACGACGAAACGCCGGAATCCTTGGCGGATGAAATTGCGGATTGGGCGCGGCATGGGCTGGTCAATATCGTCGGCGGCTGTTGCGGCACCACGCCGCCGCATATCGCCGCCGTGGCAAAAGCGGTCGCCGGAACCGCGCCGCGTAAAATTCCCGACATCGAACCAAAATTGCGCCTCTCCGGTCAGGAAGCCTTCAACATCGGCGCGCACAGCCTTTATGTGAATATCGGCGAGCGCGCCAACGTTACCGGATCGCGCGCTTTTGCCCGCATGATTCTGGAAGAACGCTACGACGACGCCCTCGCCGTGGCGCGGCAGCAGGTGGAAAACGGCGCGCAGATCATTGACATCAACATGGACGAGGCGATGCTGGATTCTGTCGCCGCGATGCAGAAATTCCTGAACCTCGTCGCTTCCGAACCGGACATCGCGCGCGTGCCCATCATGGTGGATTCGTCCAGTTGGGCGGTGATTGAAGCGGGTTTGAAGTGCATTCAGGGCAAGGGCATCGTCAATTCCATTTCCATGAAAGAGGGCGAGGAAAAGTTTCTGGCGTTGGCGAAACTGACGCGGCGTTACGGCGCGGCGGCGGTCATCATGGCGTTTGACGAGGCGGGGCAGGCGGACAGTTTTGAGCGCAAATTATCCATTTGTAAACGTGCTTATGATTTGCTGATGAACATTGGTTTTCCGCCAGAGGACATCATTTTCGACCCGAACATTTTTGCCATTGCCACCGGCATCGAAGCGCACGACAACTACGCCGTGGATTTTATCGAGGCGACGCGCTGGATACGCCAAAACCTGCCGCGCACGCAGATTTCCGGCGGCGTTTCCAATGTTTCTTTCGCCTTTCGCGGCAACGACCCGGTGCGCGAGGCGATTCACACCGTCTTCCTCTACCACGCCATTCAAGCGGGCATGAGCATGGGGATTGTCAACGCCGGCATGTTGGGCGTCTATGACGAACTGGAACCGGAACTCAAGAAAAAAGTCGAAGACGTGGTATTGAATCGTCATCCGGGCGCCAGCGACGCGCTGGTCGAATTCGCCCAGACGGTGAAAGAAGGCGGCAAATCCCACGCCCACGTTCCCGACCTTTCCTGGCGGCAGCAGCCAGTGGAAAAACGCCTCGAACACGCGCTCATCAAGGGGATGACCGACTTCGTGGCGGCGGATACCGAAGAAATCCGCGCCCAACTGGAAGCCGCGGGCAAACCGCCGCTGTCCGTCATCGAAGGGCCTTTGATGCGCGGCATGAACGCCGTCGGCGACCTGTTTGGCGCGGGCAAAATGTTCCTGCCGCAAGTCGTCAAATCCGCCCGCGTGATGAAACAGGCGGTGGCGCATCTGATTCCCTACATCGAAGCGGAAAAACTGCGGACGGGCGCTGCCAGCAAAGGCAAAATCGTCATTGCGACCGTCAAGGGCGATGTTCATGACATCGGCAAAAATATTGTCGGCGTGGTGTTGGGCTGCAACGGCTACGAAGTTGTCGATCTGGGCGTGATGGTGTCCTGCGAAAAAATCCTGAACGCCGCCCGCGAACACGGCGCGGAAGCCATCGGGCTTTCCGGTTTGATTACGCCGTCATTGGAGGAAATGCGTCACGTCGCCGCCGAAATGCAGCGTCAGGGTTTTGACGTGCCCTTGCTCATCGGCGGCGCGACCACCAGCCGCGCCCACACCGCCATCAAGATTGCCCCGCACTACGAAGGCAGCGTGGTGTACGTGGCGGACGCCTCGCGCGCCGTCGGCGTTGTCACCCGTCTGCTCTCCACCGAACAGCAAACCGCCTATCGGCAAGAACTGGCGAACGAATACGCCGCACTGCGCGAGGAACACGCGTCTCGCAAGGGTGCGACGCTGGTTTCGCTAGAGGAAGCGCGCGCCAATGCCTTTGTCTGGGATAACGGCTTTTCGCCCATCGCGCCCCGCAAGTGCGGGCTGCGCGAAATTCATTTTGACCTGGCGGCGTTGGCGAGGGTCATCGACTGGACACCGTTCTTTCAGAGTTGGGAGCTTGCCGGTCGCTATCCGGCGATTCTGGACAATGAAATCGTCGGTGAACAGGCGCGCGAACTTTTCGCCGACGCGAAGGCGATGCTGGAAAAAATCGTGCAAGAAAACTGGCTCGCCGCCAAAGGCGTCGTCGCCCTCCTGCCCGCCGCCCGCGCGGGCGACGACCTCGTGTTTTATACGGATGAAACCAGAAGCAAAGAACAAGGACGCTGGCATGGACTGCGCCAACAACACAAACAACCCGCAGGCCGCCAAAATCTCGCCCTCGCCGATTTCGTCGCCAGCAAAGAAAGCGGCATTCCCGATTGGGCGGGCATCTTTGCCGTCACCGCCGGGCTTGGCATTGAAGCGAAGGTTGCCGCCTTTGAAGCCGCGCACGACGATTACAACGCCATTTTGTTAAAGACCCTGGCCGACCGTCTGGCGGAAGCCGCCGCCGAATGGCTGCACCGCGAAGTCCGCCGCAATGACTGGGGCTACGCCGCCGATGAAACGCTGGATACGGCGGAGCTGATCGCTGAAAAATACATCGGCATCCGCCCCGCTCCCGGCTATCCCGCCTGCCCCGACCACACCGCCAAACGCGAAATTTTCCGTTTGCTGGACGCCGAAAAACGCATCGGCATGACCCTCACCGAATCCTGCGCCATGACCCCCGCCGCCTCTGTCGCCGGGTTCTACCTCGCCCACCCGAAAGCCAAATACTTCGCCATCCCGAAAATCGGCGAAGACCAGTTGCAAGATTGGGCAAGCCGCGCGGGGATGGATGAAGCAGAAGCGCGGAAGTGGTTGGGGGCGGTGTTGTAGACTGCAAGATTCAACTTCATGATCAAAAGGATAAACCAATGAAACTCTACTACGCCCCCGGAGCCTGTTCGCTCGCCCCACGGATTGCCTTGCAGGAAGCCGGTTTGCCTTACGAGGCGGCGCAGGTCGACCTGCGTGCCCTGACCCTTGCCGATGGCACGGATTTCAAGACCATCAACCCATTGGGTTATGTGCCGCTGCTGGAACTCGATGACGGGCGATGCTTGCTGGAAAACGCTGCCATTCTGCAATACATCGCCGACCTCGCGCCGGACAAACAACTGGCGCCCGCGAACGGCAGCTTTGCGCGCTACAAATTGCAGGAACGCTTGAACTTCATCGCCACGGAAGTGCACAAACGCTTCGGAGCGCTTTTTCACGGCGCATCGGAAGACCTTCAAACGGAAGCGCGGACGCAGTTGCGAGCACTTTTCGCCTGGCTCGATGGCGAGTTGAAGAACCAGGATTACCAGTTCGGCGCGACCTTTACCGTCGCCGACGGCTACCTGTTCACCGTGCTGCGCTGGGCTTCCCTCGTCAAAGTCGACCTTGGCGGTCTCGACCGTCTGATGGCTTTCAAGTCGCGCGTCGCAGCCCGTCCAGCGGTGCGGCAGGCGGTGGCGGACGACCATTCCTGATGGTGAACTACACGCGGCGCCAGATCATGTTTTATGGTCTGGCGCCGCGTGTTTTTTGGAGATCAGCCTAATTTCTGACCGCACTCGCCGCAAAAGAGGTCGCCGGGGACGATGGGTGCCTGGCATTTGGGACAAAGGTTGGCAGCGGGTTGGCTTGTTGCGGAAGTCATCGCTTTGGCAACGGAAGCGGCGGGCGCGGCGTTGCGGGCTGCCTCTGCTTGTGCCTTTGCTTCTGCCGCCGCATGTGCTTGCGCGGTGGCGGCTTCCTGTTGCTGGCGGCGGATTTCCTTGGCTTCTTCCAGACGGCGTTGAGATTCTTCCTTGATGGATTGCGCCTTTGCCCGCGCTTCTGCCAGCCGTTGACCGATCAGGTGTTCCGTTTCGCTCGGATCGAGGTCGGCGGAAAGCTTGAGGTAAATCAGGTTCAAGCCCAGCAACACCATCGCGTTTACGGCGCTGATGACCAGCACGAGCAGCACGCTGCTCCCGAAGGCGGCGGCCTTCATGTAATTCACGGTGTCGCTGACGTTGGCAAAGTTGTAAGTATTGCCGCCCAGAACGTTCAACAGGTTGAACGCATCAAAGGAAATGCTCAGATCCAGAATGGCGGCGGAAAACCCGCCCACGGAGAAAAATCCGCAACCCAGAATCGCAAACAGAATCCAGCTCACCAAACCCGAAAGCAAAGAGAGCAACACCAAACGGATTAACAGTTCCACGGTGCGCCGGGTTGCGATTTGCCAGAGCATGGCGACCGCGCCGCGAATGCTGGTGCCGTTCCAGATGGCGGGACCGATCATGGTCAACGCCACGCCAATGCTAAAGAGCAGAAGACCGCCCACAATCACCAGCACGGGAAAAGTCACGGCATACAAGAGCGGACCAAGCGCGGGGATTTTGCAAATGAACAGCACGAGCGCCAGCAGCGCGTAAAAAACCAGAATGATGACCGCGCCGATGAGCGCCACGACGAACACGCGCAAAGCGGCAGAGAGGCTGTCCCACACCGCCAGCAACAGCGGGCGCGAGGGCAGACCTTGCGCCTGATCCATCAGCGTCAATCCCACAGCGGAAACGCCGAGATAAGCCACGACTGCCGCCAACAGGGTAAACAGCAGGGCGAGCATGGGGGAACCCGCGCTGAAAGCCAGCTTTCCGCCCAGATAGGTGATGAGCAATGCCACGCCCAGATAAATAATCGACAACACGATGGCACGCCAGTTACGCAGCCCTTCAACCGCCCGCAGCAAATCCCCGTAATGGGGCGCGTCGGCGAATGGACTGGATGGTACTTGAGTCATGATGCTTCCTTCATGTCAAAAAAATGCGTGGTTCAAAGGACACCGGAAATTTCTCTTGCCGCAACGTCCGACGCCATTCAAATGACGGAGTGTAATGCAAAATCACTAACGGGTGTTTCGGACAGGGCAACCGGATATACCGTCTGATGCACGGATGCTCGGCATCAGGGATCAGGGATCAGGTATCAGAGGTCAGGTGACAGTAAAGTGGAAGGGGGAGCATCCTGCTCCCCCTTCCAAACCCACGGACGCTATATGCGCGCCCCTACATCGTCAAAAGCGAGGAGCGTAGCGACGCGGCAATCTTGGCGACCAAGGAGATCTGCGCGCCTCGCTTTTGACGCCGCTGGGCGCTCCCAGGGTGGCGCGGATGCGTTGCGGTTTGTCGGTTTCATGCAAAAAGTTTTTTGCCGCCACAGGGCACGGCACGCCGTGCCCGTACAGGTGATCCGCCCATTCCCCGTAGGGGCACGGCGTGCCGTGCCCTATGGCGGCAAAGCCGCCCCTGACGACTGTCACCTGACCTCTGATCCCTGATGTCGGGCACATGAAGTGTGCCCGACCTGCGAAATTGGGAGCGCCACCGTTCAGGAGGGGGGCGGGGTTGATGTTCAAAAACAAATTCAAAACCGTCGGCGGGGACGAGGGTGGGACACTTGCGCGCCAGGCGGTGTATTCGATTGCCGGATTAATACAAAAGCTGTTTGATACGCGCCGTGAGCGTCGGCAAATCCACGTAACCCGAAGCGAGGATTTGGGCTTGATCTCCCTTGATGAGCGCGAAGCCGGGAAAGCCGTTGATACCCCAACTGCGGTTCAGGCGAAAATCCGCGCGGGCTTTTTCTGCGCTTTTTGGCGCATTGAAGTCTGTGCTGAAGGCGACAAAATCAATCCCGTTTTGCGCGCAGGGTTCGCGGTAGAAGTCGATTTTTCCGGGGTCGTCGTTTTGTGCGTAAAAGCGTTTTTGCACGGCGGCAAAGAATTTTTGCAGGGTGAGGTTGTTGTCGTCGCGCTCTGCCAGCAGGTCGCGCGCGACCACCACGGCGCGGCAGGGCGGCAGGCTGTCGTAGTTGAAATGCGCGCGCTCAAAAAGGTTAAAACTGAAGGGCTGACCGGAAACTTTGCCGATTTCTTCCCAATGGTGGCGCAAAAAGGCTTTGAATTCATCATTCCACGGGTCGCCGCCGCCGGGTCGCAAGCCGCCCGCGATGATGGTAAAGCGCAAATTCTGTTCAGTACACCAGCCCTGCAAGGCAGCAACCACGGGCGAAACTGCCCAGCACCATGAGCAGAGCGGGTCGCCGATATAGGCAATTTCCACGCCTTGTTGGCAGGTAGAGGGGGCGTGCGTTGCGGGTTCGATTGCGGGTATCCGGCAAACGCCGGTTTCGCTGTCGCAGGTAAATTTGTTCGTCATGCAGGTGCCTCGTATAAAGGGGGCAGTATACGCGTTGAGCTTGTAGCGTCTTCTCGTCCGTCACGCTGCCGGGCATCACGCCTGGAGTCATATTCCTGTTTCCATAGACGCGACCTGCCTGTTGCTGCTATGATTCGAGGCTTTCTGACTTCATCGTTCCTCGCACTGAGCGGGAATGCAACCCCTTGTTTGACGGAGATTTTATGGCTCAGCCTGAATTCCTGGCGTTTGAAAACAAACGTTATGCGATCGAAAAACTGGACGACGCCGCACGCGCGCAAATTGTGAACTTGCAGGTTGTCGATAACGAAATATCCCGCGCGCAGCAACAGCTTGCCATTCTGGGAACCGCGCGCTCCGCTTATCTTTCCGCCCTGCGTCAGGCGTTGGCAAATGTTCAGCCTGAACCCGAAGCGACGCCACACACCACCCATTGATTTTGTGCCGGCATGGTGCCAGCGGCGCTGTTAATCCGGCAATCGAATACGCCATAGCCGCCACAGGCGACCCCGCCCTGCCGGAATCCATCATACGGGGCGTGGGTGGAACACCCGTGCGCCAGACGGTCATTCGATTATCGGGTTATTCCGATTCGCATTAAGAAGCGAACCTTTGTCGACGCCTTGTCGTGCAATAACACTGTCTTCAGCTCGTCTTCGCGTCTCGCTTCTCATGCGAATCGGAATTAATCAGGAGAGAAAGGCTTCCATGAATATCCTGCCTGTAATTCTCTGCGAAGGTTCGGGAACGCGCCTCTGGCCGCTGTCACGCGAACAATATCCCAAGCAGTTATTGCCCCTGCTGGGCGAAACTTCCCTGTTACAGGCGACCCTGAATCGGCTCACGGTTGAGGCGTTGCCAGCGGACAGCCAGTTGTTGCCCCCGATGGTCATCAGCAACGCCGAATACCGTTTTCTGGTCGCCGAGCAATTGCGTCAGTCAGGCGTAAAAGCGCATATTGTGCTCGAACCCTGCGGTCGCAATACCGCCCCCGCGCTCACGGTGGCGACCCTGCTGGCATTGCGGGACATATCCGAAGACGCGGAAGAAGCGCATGACCCCCTGCTGGTCGTCATGCCGGCCGACCATGCGGTCGGAGCCATGTCCGCCTTTCAGGAAGCCCTGCGACAGGCCTTGGTGTTTGCCGCAACAGGCAAAGTCGTGACTTTGGGCGTTGTCCCCTCCGGGCCGGAAACCGGCTTTGGCTATATCCGGGAAGGCGCGACGCTGGTGGGCGAATGCCATGAAATCGCCGCCTTCGTGGAAAAACCCGACGCAGCCACCGCCCGCGCCTATCTGGATTCCGGTGACTACTTGTGGAACAGTGGCATTTTTGTCTTGCGCGCCTCGGTCTGGCTGGAACAAATCAAACGCCACCGTCCCGAAATACTCGCCGCCTGCGAAAAAGCCGTCGCCGGGCGTGAAGTCAGCGGCGATTTCACCCGCCTGCAAGCCGAAGCCTTTGCCGCCTGCCCTTCAGACTCCATCGACTACGCCATCATGGAACGCCTGACCGGTGCCTCCGGCGTGGTCGTGCCGCTGGATGCCAACTGGTCAGATGTCGGTTCCTGGGGCGCGTTATGGGAAATTGGCGACAAAGATGCTTCTGGCAATCTCATACAAGGCGATGTGCTGGCGCTGGACAACCGGAATTGCTACCTGCGTTCCGTACACCGCCTGGTCGCCTGTGTCGGGCTGAGCGATGCGGTGGTGGTGGAAACTCCGGATGCCGTACTGGTCGCGCATCGTGACCATCTGCAATCCATCCGCGCCGTCGTCGCCCGTCTGAAACAGGAAAAGCGCCCGGAAGCCGACACCCATCGCAAGGTGTTCCGCCCCTGGGGGTATTACGACAGCCTCGATTCCGGCGCGGGTTTTCAGGTCAAGCGCATCGTCGTCGATCCCGGCGCGTCCCTCTCCCTGCAAATGCATCACCACAGGGCGGAACACTGGATTGTGGTCAGCGGAACCGCAAAAGTGACCATTGGCGCGCGCAAACGCCTGCTCTCCGAAAACCAGTCCACCTACATCCCGCTCGGCACCCTTCATCGCCTGGAAAATCCGGGTCGGATTCCGCTGGAAATGATCGAAGTGCAATCCGGAGATTATCTGGGCGAAGACGACATTGTGCGTTTTGAAGACTCCTACGGACGCAACTGCAAGAATCAATAAAGCGAGCATCGCATGAAAAAAGCAATCATCACCGGCATCACCGGGCAGGACGGCGCCTATCTGGCTGAACTCCTGCTGGCAAAAGGCTATCAGGTTTTTGGCGCCTATCGCCGCACCAGCTCCGTCAACTTCTGGCGGATCGAAGAACTGGGCATCGCCGCGCATCCCGACCTGAGCCTGCTGGAATACGATCTCACCGATTTATCCGCCAGCATCCGCCTGCTGCAAAAAACTGAAGCCGAAGAAGTCTACAACCTGGCCGCGCAAAGCTTTGTCGGCGCTTCCTTCGATCAACCCATCACCACGGCGGAAATCACTGGCATCGGCGCCGTCAACCTGCTTGAAGCGATCCGCGTCGTGAACCCGAAAGCGCGCTTCTATCAAGCCTCCACCTCGGAAATGTTCGGCAAGGTGCAAGCCGTCCCGCAACTGGAAACCACCCCCTTTTACCCCCGCAGCCCCTACGGCATCGCCAAACTGTATGCCCATTGGATGACTGTCAATTACCGCGAAAGCTACGGCATTTTTGGCTGTAGCGGCATCCTCTTCAACCACGAATCCCCCCTGCGCGGCAAAGAATTCGTCACCCGTAAAATCACCGATGGCGTCGCCAAAATCGTGCAAGGCAAACAGGAAACGCTCGAACTCGGCAACCTCGATGCCCGCCGCGACTGGGGCTTTGCCCGCGAATACGTCGAAGGCATGTGGCGCATGTTGCAAGCCGAAACCCCCGACACCTATGTGCTGGCGACCCACCGCACAGAAAGCGTGCGCGATTTCGTGAATATGGCATTCAAAGCCGCCGACATGGAACTCAACTGGAGCGGCAGCGGCGAAGCCGAACAAGGCCACTGCGCCAAAACCGGCAAACTGCGCGTGCGCGTTAATCCCCGCTTTTATCGTCCGGCGGAAGTCGACCTGCTCATCGGCAACCCCGAAAAAGCCAAACGCGTTCTTGGCTGGCAGCACAACACCTCGCTGGAAAGTCTTTGCCGCATGATGGTCGAAGCGGATTTGGCGCGCAACCAGCGCGGCGTTTCATTCTGACGGGCGATCAATCAATACCTCATGCGCGCCCTCATTACCGGCATCGAAGGCTTTACCGGCCGCTACGTCGCCGCCGAACTCGAACGCGCGGGCTACGAAGTCTGCGGAACCTGCGCCGCGAACAGGTCAGATCCGGCAACGCCACACCTCATCCCCGCAGACCTGCTCGATCCCCCCGCGCTGGAAAATGCCCTTGCCACGATCCGCCCGGATGTTGTCGTGCACCTCGCGGCAATCGCCTTTGTCGGACATGGCGACGCCAATGCCTTCTACCAGACCAACCTCATCGGCACCCGCAACCTGCTCGCCGCCCTCGTCAAAACCGGCTGCCATCCCAAAAGCGTGCTGCTCGTCAGCAGCGCCAACATCTATGGCAACGCCACCGCCGGGCTGCTCGACGAAAACACCCCGCCCAATCCGGTCAATGATTACGCCGTCAGCAAACTGGCGATGGAATACATGGCAAGCCTCTGGCGAACGCAATTACCCATCGTGGTCGCGCGCCCCTTCAATTACACCGGCGTCGGGCAATCGCCGGATTTTCTGCTCCCCAAAATCGTTTCCCACTTCCAGCGTCGCGCCCGAAAAATCGAACTCGGCAATCTCGATGTCAGCCGGGATTTTTCCGATGTCCGCGCCGTCGCCGAAGCCTACCGCCGCCTGCTCGAAGTCGACGCCAGCGGTCAGACCGTCAACATCTGCTCCGGTCGCACCATCCCGCTGCGTCAGGTCATCCGCATGGTCGAGGCAATCGCCGGATACCGCATCAAGGTCAACGTCAATCCCGCCTTCGTGCGGGCAGACGAAGTGCACACCCTGGGCGGCAACCCGCAACGCTTGCGCGACCTGATCGGCGACTGGCAAAGTCCGCCTCTGGAAAAAACGCTGGCATGGATGCTCGGAGCGTAAAACGTGCGAAGTTTTTCCGAAAACCGCTCCCCCGTCCCCTCTCTATGCGTTCAAAAACTCCGTGTCCTCTGCTTCGGACGCTTCTGCGACGCCGAACCGGGCGGCATTCAATCCCATGTCGCCAGCCTGCTCACCGCCCTGCAAGACAAGGTTGACTTCGTAAACCTCGTCCCCTCACGCGATACCCGCAGCGCCCGCTTTAGCCAGGGCAAAGTTCCCGTCATCCGCACGGCAAGCTGGAACACAGACGGCTCCCTCGCCCTCTCCCCCGGTCTGATTCGCGCCGCGTGGCAGCAACATCGGATGACTCCCTTTGACATCGTGCACCTGCACCTGCCCGATCCCATGTCGCACCTCGCCTCTTTTGCCATTCCCGCCAGCGTCCCTCGAATCATCACCTGGCACGCCGACATCGTGCGCCAAAAACACCTCCTGAAACTCTACCAACCCTGGCAAAACCGGCTGCTGCAACAAGCCGCCGCCATCATCGTCGCCACCCCGGAACACCTGCGTTCCCCCGTCCTCTCCCAGGCCGGTATCCGTGAAAAAGTCCACGTCATCCCTTTTGGCATTGATTTATCCGCCTTTGCCCGCCCCCATCCGCAGACAGAAGCCCTGCAAGAAAAATATCCCGGACAACGCATCTTCGCGTTAGGCAGACATGTTTCCTACAAAGGCTTCGACATCCTGCTCACCGCCCTGTCGCTGTTGCCGACGCATTTATCGGATCACGTGCACCTCCTGCTGGGCGGCACCGGGCCGCTCACCCCGAAACTGCAACAACAGGCGGCAGCAAAAGGCATCACCGCGCGCGTACACTTTCCGGGCAAAATTCCAGAAGCCGATCTCCCCGCTTATTATCAGGCCAGCGACCTGTTCTGCCTGCCCTCCCGCACGCAAGCCGAAGCCTTCGGCATCGTGCAAATGGAAGCCATGGCCGCCGGAAAACCCGTCGTGAATACCCGCCTCGGCAACGGCGTCAATTACGTCAGCCAAGACGGCGTCACCGGCCTCACCGTACCGCCCGACGACCCCCAGGCGCTCGCCACCGCCCTGCAAACCCTGCTGCAAGACAACGCCAAACGCCAACAATTCGGCGCGAACGCCCAGGCCAGAGTCAAACAGGAATTCTCGCTGGAAGTCATGGGCGAACGCATTGAGGCGCTTTACACCGCCCAATTGCCGCCAACCCCGCGCCCCCTTTCCGCGCCGCCCGATGTCGGGCATGTGAAACCATGCCCGACCTACGAAAACCGGACAATTCCGTAGGTCGGGCACGTTTCATGTGCCCGACATTGGGCGCTTCATCACAAATCACCGCCAATTTGTCATTCGTCGCCAATCCCTCACAACCCCGACACCGAAACCGTCCAAAACAAGTTGGCCGTCGCCGATGCCTTTACCAGCAAGCTGCAAGCCGATCCCGCCGCCGCCGCCGCCTATGATGGCTCCAGCAATCCCACAGGCGTTCAACTCGTCAAGGATTGGCTCAAGGCCGTTGACACCTACAGCGATACCACCATCGTCATCGACGGCATCGATAAGGTCGCCAGCGACATCGTCGCCTCCGCCCCCGCAGGCCCCGGCACCGGCCCCTCCACTCCCGTCGATAGCATCCAGTGGATCGGCGGCGACCCCACCTTCACCGGTACCTCAGGCCAAAACAATACCTTCAAAATCGGTCAAGCCGCTCTCCTCAATGATCAACTCATCATCAACGGTAATGGCGGTACCAATACCCTCGTCGCCGACGTCTTAGGTCACGACA